>JAADHX010000220.1 GCA_013151655.1 Actinomycetota bacterium | reverse complement strand
CGTGTACTTGGCCCTCAACAATCATGGGGTTGACCTGATTGCCGCAGTCGTCGACCGCGACGTAGTCGATGACTGCGACGTGGCCAGTGCCAACGTCGACTTCGACAACACAGACGTGGGTTCCGAATGGGAACGCAAAGTTGGGCGGGTCGAAGCTGACCTGTTCTTGAAGGTTTGGCTCCATTCCCTCTGGCAGGTTGTGAGCGGTGAACGCCGCGAAACCGACCGCTTGAATCGGTGTTGCGCTATCTGGCGAACCGGCCACCATGAGGTTGCCGTTTTCGAGCACGATGTCGTCGACGTTGGCCTCCATTTGGTGGGCAACGATGGCCTTGGCCTTGGCGATGACTCTGTCGGTGGCCATGGCTATGGCAACACCGCCAACAGCAAGAGAACGCGAGCCGTAGGTATCGAGGCCTAGCGGGCTTCTTGCTGTGTCTGAGTGAAGCACGGTGACGTCGGCTGGGTCGATACCCATCTTGTCGGCGACGATCATCGACCATGAGGTTTCGTGGCCCTGTCCGTGTGGTGTCGAACCGGACACCACCTCGACCTTGCCCGTAGGCAACATTCGCACGGTGGCGTGTTCCCAGCCACCGGCACCATAACCAAGGTCGCCAAGAGCACGACTTGGTGCCAAACCACAAAGCTCGACGTAGGTACACATGCCGATGCCAAGCTGCTTCGTCGCTCCGGCATCGCGGCGGCGAGCCTGTTCGGCGCGTAGCTCGTCGATGTTGGCCATGGCCAGAGCCTTGTCGAGGTTCGGCGCGTAGTTGCCTGAGTCGAAGACTAGGCCCGATGGAGCTTCCCAGTTCTCGAAGAACTCCCCGCCTTCGGCGTAATTGCGGCGACGTATTTCTTCTGGGGCCAACCCAACCTCGGCGGCGAGCATGTCCATTGCCCGCTCGATTGCGTAGCTGGCTTCTGGACGACCGGCACCTCGATAGGCGTCGGTTGGAGTGAGGTTGGTGAAGAACCCCTCGCACACGAAGCCAAAGTTGGGGCAGGCATACACACCGGTATAGAGGAACGAACCAAGCAGCGGCGTACCCGGCGTGATGAGCTGCATGTAGGCGCCCATATCGGCCTGAATGTAGACCCGAACAGCTGTTAGTTTGCCGTCGGCGTCGCACGCCAACTCGATGTTCTGGCGCTGGCCTCGGCCCTGGGTCGTGGACATTGCCGCTTCGGTTCGGGTCTCGGTCCAGCGAACAGGTTTCTTGAGTTTGTTGGCCAACGCAACTGCCAGGATCTCATCGGCGTTAACGTTGAGCTTGGCCCCGAAGCCGCCACCAACGGCGGGAGCGATGACACGAAGGTTGTGCTCTGGCAAGCCAGTAGTAGCGGCAATCATCACCTTGAGCAAGTGAGGGACCTGAGACGACGAATAGAAGGTCATCTCGTCGCCATACACCGCCGGAATGGCGAGACAACCGCGGGGCTCCATAGCCGACGGGATCAGCCGCTGCTGTGTGAATTGAGCAGTAACGGTGTGTGCCGCCGACTCAATCGCGGCCGCCACTCCCTCAGGGTTCGCATCGAGGGCCCACGTGTAGGCCTTGTTAGTTTCGAGATCGGGGTGAGCCATCGCCGTATCGGCGGCAGAAGCTTCGAGTGAGGCCACTGCTGGCAGGGTTTCGTACTCGACAACCACATGCTCGACGGCGTCGGCGGCCTCGTAACGAGATGAGGCAAGTACGACGGCGACTATGTCGCCCACATAGCTGGCGTGGTCGATAGCTACCGGATAGTGGGGCGGGTTTACCATGTCTGGGGTGACTGGCCAAGCGCACGGAAGCGGCGCAATCCAGTATCCGTCGACAAGGTCGGCACCGGTGTAGGCGGCCACAACTCCTGGCTGGTCGAGGGCCGCGCTCACATCGACCGAAACAAGGTTGGCGTTGGCCTGGGTGCTTCGAACCATGCCCATCCAAAGTTCGCCTGGAGCGTGAATGTCGTCGATGTATTTGGCTTCGCCGGTTACGAGAGGTGGGTCTTCTTTGCGCAACATGCGCGTTCCCATTACAGCCATGTCAGGCCTCCTTCGATGCGCAAGCCATTACCGACTTGACGATGTTGTGATAGCCAGTGCAACGACACAGGTTGCCCTCAAGGCCTTCTCTAACTTCGGCCTCGGTGGGGTTTGGCGACTCGCGAAGGAGCGAGGTGGCCGCCATGATCATTCCTGGGGTGCAGTATCCGCACTGAAGCCCGTGACACTCGATGAACGCTTGCTGCATTGGGTGCAAATCGTCGCGGGAGTCGGCTAAGCCCTCAATGGTGGTTAGCTCGGCACCGTTGGCTTGCACTGCAAGCATCGTGCAACTCTTCACCGACTCGCCATCGACGTGAATGGTGCAGGCACCACACGATGATGTGTCGCAACCAATATTGGTTCCGGTCAGGCCAAGCTCATCTCTGAGGTGGTGGGCAAGCAGTGTTCGCGGCTCGACCTCACCAGCGTGAGTTTCGCCGTTTACCGACATTTCGACGTGCATCGATTCCCCTTCTTGCAACTCCCCCTGAGCTGCGGCCACGAATCTACACCGCCGAAATCGGCTGTGCGCATCTACTGGGCTCAAGTACTGGGCTCGCGACGGCAGTGTCGTCCGGCGCAACCGACGAAATGGCTTTGTCGATCAGATCCGACTCGACGCCAAGCATCGAAAGGGCATGGCGCAAACAGAACGCCCACGTGTCGTCGGCAGATCCACGGTCTATAGAAAACCGAACTCCAGCCCGCAGACTCGAACGCAACGAAAGGACAGTCGACTCGCGGTCGCCCACGTCGAGATAACAACCCTGTTCAATCCCGGCTTCGAGGTTTTCGAGGAACGCTACGTCGATAGGGTCACCGAAGTCGGCGAAATCGGCGTGCGTCGAAAGAGCAAAGGTGGCCCAACTGCTATCGGCAACTACTTGGCGAAACATGGCCCTGACCATGCGCGCCAGTGCCGTCGGAGCGTCGGGATCCATTTCGAAACTGGCCACAACCCCAGAACTAACAACAGCATTCGTTTCGTGCCGCAGCGATGCAATGAAGGCACCCTTTGACTCGAAGTGGCTATAGAACGTGGCGTGAGAAACATCGGCGTACTCGGTGATCATCAACAAGCTCACGTCTGAGTCGTTAGCCGAACCGAGCAGAGCGCGACCGGCTTCATCGAGACGGCGACGAGTTTCGGCAAAACGACGCTGACGACGATCTTGGCTCACGACACCTCCTCAGTGTTTGGCTCCCAATCGTTTCCCGCTGCCACCGACACCGCGTCAGTAATATCGCTGCGATCGGTCCCGAGGAGTTGCAAGCCCAGATAGACCATGTCCTTCCACACGAGGCTGTCCGCCTTGCGTAAATGCGAGTTAACGGCCACCTGCATCGCGTTGCGGTACATAACTGCCGCGAGTTCCGGATCGCGCACCGCGCCAAATAGCCCGGCATCTACACCCTCGGCGATAATCGACGCTGTGAGTTGATCGAATGGCCCGAAGTGTTCGCCGACGGTCGCGTTGAGGCTAAACATGAACAACACGATGACCGGTGCCTCTGTAGCCCGGTCGACCGAGGCCTTAACCACCTTGGCCAAGTTGATGTGGGCCGGGTGCCCGTCAGTGACCGCTCTTCTCACCATGTCGAATGCCCACTCGTCGGCAGAATCGCGGAGCTGATCCCAGAACAGTTCTGTCGAGTCAAAGTGCGAGTAGAACGTGGCCGCGGCCACGTCGGCCCGCTCTGCGATCATCTCGACCGTTACTTCGGAGATCCCGAATTCGACGGCCAGTGCGCGCCCCGCGTCCCAGAGTCGCTGGTCGATTTCTGCGTAGTTTCTTTCGCGCCTACCCACCAAATCCACCCGCGGAATATCGACCGGCCTCTCGATCGAATATCGCAGCTATTGACCTCATACCGTGTCTAGGGAACCACCGCAAGTGACCGAATACAACCACTAAACACCGACTTCTCAGCCATAATCCAAATTCTTGAAGATTCGATGAGTTGATATTCATCTTTGAATCTATGTGGTCTATCAGAGCCTTACTACGACACTGGACTTCGACCACTACTTCTAACGCGCCCTTCATAACCAGTTCGGCACCTTCAAAGACCGGACAAACCCATCCAGCAGCCGTGAATTTGCGCGAATTCGGCTTGGTAGCTCGGTCATGCAAGACGATTCGGTACTTAACACCTTCGAGATATCGGTATTGCTCACGGATGAGCGCTAAGGGAAAGGACTCCCTCATGACAACAATGATCGTCTTCGTCGCCGCATTTTCTATGGCCAGCTTTGTTGGTGTACGCGTCTTGTTCTCATCTCGATTGGTCGGTCGAGCGACTGGTGTTGTTGGCATTGGCGCTACCGGAGAGCAAGGACCGCCAACGATTGAGGCGCTTACCTGCGTCATCGACTGCCGCGTCGCCAGCGGTCTACGGGCGATGCAGATTCTCGGCGAAGTGCACGAAGCGGTCGAAACGGGGTCGCACACGATTACGTCCTCGCAGCTGCTTCTTCGCTGGGCCAACGTCCGAAACCATCTGCTCGACACCGGTTTCGATTCTGTCCTGGTCGCCGACCTGAGCCGACACCTCGAAGTAGCGATGACCTACTTCGATCTCGGAAGCGAAGCCGTGTGCGACACCGGGTCGATTGCCGGCGATGCGATTAGCCGTATGGGTGAACACATGTGTCTCCAGTCGCCAGTTCTGGTTGGCCGGGTAGCGGGCCAACTCGACGGGCCTCCGCGACATCGAACTGCAACTGCTTGACCGATCAGCCACGGTTGCTGCAGCCCATGAGGTCAAGCCGAGTCGCCGTTGTGGTGCCTCCAGCCGCAGTGACGGTGACCGCAATCTGGTCAACCGCTGGCCGGACGTTCGATACGTCGGCCATTGCCGGCTTCAGGTCGTTACCAGACAGTTGGTCGCAAGACTCTGGCCGCCTGATTCGAGCTGTGGACAGTTACGCCGCTCCGAATAACTCGATCAAGGTCGCGGTCGCTGTGGTAGCGGTTGGGCTTCTCGTCTCGGGCGCCATCCTCGGATCTCGTCGACCATCGGGCCGGGGCTCTCCAGCCGGCTCTGGACCAACGAAACGCCAGCTAGCCCT
>JAADHX010000020.1 GCA_013151655.1 Actinomycetota bacterium | reverse complement strand
CGAATACTGATGCGATCGTGGCGTGTAGGTCGACGTTTGTGGTTAGCGCGTCGCAGGTCTGGCCACCGGGTACGCCCGGCCAGTGGATGAACAGCGGAATGTGACCTAACGGTTCGAACTGTGGCACCGCTGGCTTTCCCCAGATGTCTTGTCCGCCTCGTTCCTCGCCGAGGTAATGGCCGTGGTCGGTACAGACGATTACGACGGTGTTGTCCCAGAGGTCACCATCGTCGAGCGCATCCAGCACCTTGCCAAGGTGATGGTCGATCATTGACAACTTCGCACCGTAGTTGGCTCGAACGTGTCTGCCCGCCGCCGCCGTTAAGCGCCCAGACCCCAGCGCGTTGACGGCATAGGGCGGCCAGATGAGCACATCTTCGTCCCACGGTTCATCCCAGTATCTGCCGAGCCAAGGCTCGGGAGCATCGAATGGTTCGTGAGGGTCGAATTCGTCGACGAACGCGAACCAACGATCGTGATGTTTGGCCGAACGACGTAACCAGTCTGCTGTGGCAGCCATTGTTTGTGGACCGGGAAAGTCGTCCTCGGATCGGAACCAAGTTCGGCTGTCGTCGTAGCCGCGCTGTCCAGGGTCGAAGTTGTGGTTGTCACGTAGATACCAACCAAAGCTGCGTGCATCGGGAACCGTTGAGCTTCCAATGAACGATGAGTCGGCCTCGGTGCACCATGGATCGCCTTCATGGCCTCTGGTGTACTTCCAAGCGTGAAAGTCGGTGTGGTAGTTCTCGCCGCCCGTCTCGAAAAGGTGCGGGTGGTCTGTGAAGAGGGCCGTGGTCACGCCTGCTCGATGCAGCGATGCCACAATCGACTCCTCCCATATCTCGATCGAGCCCCAGCATCGCCACAGGAAGTCGAGAGCGCCAACGAGGATGTCGTGACGAGCGGGCATACAGGGAAGCGATCCGGTTACATGATTCGTGAAACGGGTTGAGCGCCGCGCAAACCGGTCGAGGTTCGGCGTAGCGAATTCAGCTCCGCCATAACTACCTAGATGGTGCCGATTCAACGAATCGAGCAGAACCACCAGCATCCGCTCCGGCATTTTGCAACCAGTGTCGAGGTTTGGAGTCATAGCCACGATTCCCGACACACGTTCGGCACTTTGTCCAATTGCCGAGGGGGCGCCGGCTCTCCGCTGTGAGACCAAGCCACCGTGTTGGCCAACCGGGTCGGCTGGTAGCTAGAAGCGGTTGCAGATCACGACCGACGCAAGCGAACCCTCGTGCCCGTCGGGGGCGTCGGTGTAGATCTCAATGTCGATCATCGCAAGGTTGGAGATTCGTTGCGCGCGCGAAAGCGACTCGAACATCTGCCCAAACCCCGCCTGGGCATAAAACTCACGGTTAACACCTAACACCACTAGGCCCCCGCGACGAGCCAAGTCGACGACCGCCGGCACGACTTCTGGGCCAAGGTGTCCATGAGTGAACAACCCCGAACTCACGACGCAGTCGTAACCTTCGATGGCCAAGTCGGACCCCTGAGTGAGGTCGACCTGGATGAGGTTGCGGTATATGGGAACACCGTTGCCATCGACCTTGTTACTGGCGACATCGAGCATCTCAGTCGACAGATCGAGCCCGTCGATGATCCACTTTCCCCGACTTGTTAGTTCGACGCCGACCAGGCCAGTTCCGCAGCCGACATCGCAGACCACCGGCGCATCCGCGCCGCCCGAGTTGCCAGAGTTGCCAGAGTTGCCAGAGTTGCCAAAGTGCTCGACCATGATTTCGGCGACTCGGCGGCCATAGACGTACCCGTTCAGGTCGACGAACTCCGAGTCGTATGTGGACGCCCAGTCTCGGTACAACCGGCGTGCGTCGTCGACTGTGACCAAACCATATGCGTCATCGAGACCAGTCATGGGGCTTCAGCCATTGCTAGACCCTAGTTCCTGAAGCCTGCGTCAATGCCGAACAAGACGACTCTAGGTCGTTCTCGTTCGAACCCTTTCACAGCGCACAACGCATTGCGGCCAAGGAGATCCATGCACGCAGCGCAGCGCCGCGCCGCCGTACACTCGTCTGATATGCGCGTTACGAGCATCGGCCACGCTGGGTTCCAGATTGAAACAACTGCTGGCTCAATCGTTTGCGATCCATGGTTCAACCCGACCTTCTTCGGTTCGTGGTTTCCGTTCCCCCGCGTCGATACCGTCGACTTTGCTGCGTTGCGCGACGCCCGATACCTCTATGTCTCGCACTTCCACCGGGACCACCTCGACCCAGTCGCGCTAGCTGACCATATGTCGGTCGACCGACGCCACTGTTCTGCTTCCTGAGTTCGGGGTCGACGTTCTCGAAGCGGCACTGGTCGACGTCGGTTTCTCGAAGATTGTTCGCACCAAGAGTGCCGAGGTGATCGAGCTCGATGATGGGCTTCGCATCGCCATCGCCAGCCTGGCCGGACCTCACATCGGGCCAATGGGCGACTCTATGTTGGCCGTGGCCGACCCGACCGCAACCCTGCTCAATCAGAACGACGCCCACCCCGCCGACCTCGATGCGGCGATGCCGTTCGGGCGCCCAGACATTCACCTGCTCCAATACTCTGGGGCTATCTGGTATCCGATGGTGTACGAGATACCCGCCGACGAAGAGGCAGAGCTCATATCCGCCAAACGGGCCAGGCAGACGAAACGAGCCATGGGTTACATCGAGATGGCTGATGCCAGACTCGTCGTGCCAAGTGCGGGTCCGCCTTGCTTCCTGGATCCGGAGATCTTTCACCTCAACGACTTCAGTTCGATCGAGCCAGACGCGCCAGAGACAATCTTCTTCGACGCTTCGCACTTCCTGCGCGAACTGAACGCGGCAGGGCACGATGAAGGTCGGCTGTTGATCCCGGGGTCGACCATCGATATCGGGACCACCCACGACGGTCGCGTGACCCATCCGCTGCCACAGGTTGAAGTCGACTCGATCTTCGCCGAAAAACGCGCGTACCTAACTCGATACCAGGCGGACACAACGGCAGTCAGGAATTCCATCGTCGCTTCGTGGCCAACGACGGAATCAGACCTCATGACCGTTCTACGAGACTGGTTTGAGCCGCTGCTGGCCATCGCCCACCACACCCGGCGCGGTGTCGGTGGCGCGGTCGAACTCGCTACCGATGACGGCGCGGTCCGAGTCATAATCGACATGAAGAACGCCACCGTCCGACCGCCCCACCCCGGTGAGGTGGCCCCGTTCAGATTCACCACTGCCCGACCACTGCTCGAGTCGAGCGTTGCTCGCCGAATCGGCGACTGGTGCAACGAGCTGTTCCTCTCGTGCCGGTTCACCGCCTACCGGGCCGGGCCGTACAACGAGTACGTGTACACGTTCTTCAAGTCGCTGTCGTTGGAGCGTATGACGTACGCCGAGGCCTACTACGAATCTCAGATGACAGACGATGAGATCGACTGGGTTACCGTTGATGGGTGGGTTGTCGAGGCCCGTTGCCCACACCAACGGGCCAAACTCGAGCTAGTCGGGTCGGTGTGCGACGACGTCCTAACGTGCAATCTACACGGATGGCAATTCGACCTCGAGACCGGGGCCTGCCTCAACAGCGAAGGCGCACACTTACGAGTTCGCGGCAAAGTCGACCACCTCGACGATTGATGGCCGACAACGAACGCCCGGAGCCACGGCTCAACTACCAACCCGCTGTCGATGGCCTACGCGCAATAGCGGTCACTGCCGTGGTGCTATATCACCTCGGGCTCGACTGGGTGGTCGGCGGCTACCTAGGCGTCGAGGTCTTCTTTGTCATAAGCGGATTCCTGATCACTGCGCTGATGCTCGCGGAATTCCTCCGCACCGGCACGGTCGACCTTCGCAACTTCTGGATCCGTCGGGCGAGGCGGCTACTGCCTGCGCTGTACTTATTCCTAGTCGGAATAGTGGCGTTTGTGGCCCTCGGGCCGACCGATGAGCTAGTCGACATTCGCGGCGAGGTGCTGGCCGCCCTCACCTACATCACCAACTGGTTCCTCGTACTCGGCGACGTCAGCTACTTCGATGCTCTCGGCCGACCATCGCCGCTTCAACACCTTTGGTCGCTAGCGCTCGAGGAACAGTTCTACCTACTGTGGCCGATCCTTTTCTCGCTCGGCCTTTGGGCAACCAGAGGTCGGCAGCGACCACTGGTAGCGGCGATGGTGGTCGGCGTGGTTGTTTCGACTGCGCTAATGATCATCATGTACGACCCTGGTGTGGACCCCAGTCGCGTCTACTACGGCACCGACACACGAGCCGCCGGGTTGCTGATTGGTTCGGCTCTGGCGATGGTCTGGTCGCCATGGCGACTACGCCGATCGGTTGGCGACGCGGCTCCGGTCCTGCTCGACGCTGCCGCCTTTGTGGGTGTCGGCGGCCTGTTGCTGTTGTTCTGGCAACTGGACGAACTTAGTCCGAGGCTTTATCGCGGGGGATTCCTCCTCACAGGAGTATTGACGTGTTTGGTGCTTGCAGCGGTCGTCCACCCAGCCGCCCGTTTCAGCGCACGCCTTCTGAGCGCGAGGCCGCTCGTCTGGATTGGATTGCGCTCGTACTCCATTTACCTATGGCATTGGCCCGTCATCGTGTTCACCCGGCCTCAGTTCGACACCACCCTCGACGGTTGGACCCTGCACTCGCTCAGGCTCTTATTGACGCTTGTGCTCGCCGAATTGTCATACACCTACGTCGAGACACCTCTGCGCAAGGGTGCCCTTGGTCGCTGGTGGACAACGGCACGCACCGACGAGTTAACGCGTCGTCGAGGCGTTGTGATCGCGACCGCTGTGCTTCTTCCAACCCTGCTGCTCGGCATCGCACTGGTTAGGGCCCAGCCAGCCGAGCTAGAGGTTGCGTCCACAAGCGATGTGGCCGACCTGATTGCCG
>JAADHX010000072.1:3900-4469 GCA_013151655.1 Actinomycetota bacterium | reverse complement strand
ACCCCAACGGTGGTTACTACTTGTTGGGCGGCGACGGCGGCGTGTTCTCCTTTGGGGCTCCGTTCTTTGGTTCGACCGGTGCCATTGCACTGGTCGAACCGGTCGTGTCGATGGCAGCCACGCCGTCAGGCCTCGGGTACTGGTTCTCCGCGGCCGATGGCGGAATGTTCGCATTCGGCGACGCCGACTTCTTCGGATCTGTTCCGGGTGTGCTGCCCGTCGGCGTAACGGTCAACCAACCCGTAGTCGGAATGGCATCGACTGCTAGTGGCCGCGGCTACTGGTTAGTTGCCGCCGATGGCGGCCTATTCGCATTCGGCGACGCTGAGTTCTTTGGGTCAATACCTGGTGTTCTTGGCCCAGGCGGGTCGTTGAACCAACCGATTGTTGGCATGGTTGCTACTTCGACGGGCCAGGGTTACTGGCTGGTTGCCTCCGATGGTGGTGTGTTCGCCTTCGGCGATGCCGACTTCATCGGCGTGCCGAGCAATCCACCGGCCCCGATCGTCGCGTTGGCCTCATAACCACGGCCTCATAGCCGCGCTCACGTCACTCGATGTTGGTAGCGC
>JAADHX010000072.1:0-3830 GCA_013151655.1 Actinomycetota bacterium | reverse complement strand
CCTGTTGCCTGTAGTGCCGCGAGGTCTTGGTCGAGGAAGTCGCGCACCTTGGCCTCAACGGCGGGCGACATCTTCGGGTTCTTCAACGATCGATCGGCCAAACGAGGGTGGATCCGACGCAGCGCACCACGGGCCGGGCGCCATTTCAGGCGTCTTGCTAGCTCGGTAGGTCTCGTTTTTTCGCTCGACGAGTTGCGGATATCGTCGGCGCCAGAGATCTCTACATGACGCACACCAATATGGTCGTAAACACGGCGCAGCGTTTCGATCGGTTTGCCAACAACATCGTCGAATCGCAGAACTAGAAACTGCTCGAGGTCGAAACGATCCAGGTACGGCTCAAGCTGCCAGTGGTATCGCGAAGTCTGGATGATGTGGTGATCGAGGTCAGACGCAATGTCGTCCAGCTCGAGGCGCTCTCGTCCTGAAGCCACTGAATGCACCCAGTGCGATCGGATGCGAGCGATGGGCTCGCGCACCAGATAAAGAAGCCTGGCGTCTGGGCGAGTTTGGTGTAGCCGCTCAGCCGAATCGGGCCAGGTCTGACGTTTGGTGTAGTTGGGCGAACTATCGAGCCGCAACTGGCCATGTTTCCAACCAGGGAACTGCCGGCCGTACCACTCGACACCGTTGCGCCATTGCTCGTCACGAGAGAAGAAGTCCATCTCTTTGGGATGACTGAGGCACACGTCTGGATGTTTCTCAAGCTGATAGTGAAGTGTGGTTGTGGCGCACTTCATCGCGCCGATGAGCGCTACTTCGGGAGCATTTGTTGCCACGATGAAACTCAGACGGCGCGCAGCGTTGGCGACAGTCCCATGCCGCTTAGCTGCGAGCCGATCTCGTCAACATAGATCGGGTTCATCACAACGACTAGTTCGGGATCGTACTCGGCCAAGAATTCGGGTCCGACAATCTCCTGGCCTGTTCCGGCCATAAAGAAGCCGTGTTTCGTCGGGTTGATGTCGACGGCGTAAGCGATGTCGTCAGTGCCCAGGTTCGTCAGAAATGACACCCCTTTGGAACCTGCGCCCCAGATCACGGACTTGCCACCGGTTGCAGCAAGGTCGGCGAATCGGGTGCCCCACTCGTCGAGGGTCTTGAGGTAGCCCTCTCGGTAGGTGACTACACCGGCGCGTAGAGCATCCATGTCGTCTTCGAGCCGAAGTTGCTCTGCTCACCCGCGGCAGGAACGGTGGAGGGACGAGCCTCGATGAGTAGGTATTGATCGTCGTAGTCGAGCTCGAGGTGAAGCACCTCAAAACCGGTGGCGCGAAAGAGCCTGGCCAAAGAACCCAGCGAGAAATACGAGCAATGCTCGTAATAGACGTCCCAAAATGCGACCTCTTCAAGCACGCGCTTTACATCGGGAAGCTCGAACAGCACCACGGTGTCCGGGCGGTCGCCGATGGCTCGACGCACCATTTCCATGAACTCTTTGACAGGCGAGATGTGCTCCAGGGTATGGCGGCACACAACTGCGTCGGCTTGGAGGCCCGAGTACTCCTCTGAGTAGAAGTCGGGGATCCACTCGAATCGTTCTGGGTGTTCGTGTTCGATGCGCTCGACGTTTAGCGCTGGGTCGATACCGATGCCTTTTCCCGCGCCTGCATCGACCATGAACTGGAGGAACTCGCCCATCGATCCACAGCCGATCTCAAGAACAGACTTGCCGTGCAAGTCGTATTTGTCGACCCAGGTCTTGGCCAGGTTGCGAGCGAAGTCGACGAACTTGGCCGAGTAGCCCTGCGTTTCTTCATAACGCGCCGAGTACTCGGACAGCTGCGTGTCGAAGTCGGCGTTGAACAAGAAACCACAGTCTTGGCAGTAGGTGAGGGCAAGGTCGCCGCGCGGGTACCCCTCGGCCTCAGCTCGCGACTCAAGCAAAAGACAACTGTTCGTGGGGATCTGATCCTCGGTTGCAACTAACTCAAGGCTGACGCTGTCACAGGCCGGGCAAGCCTTGATTCGACGGTCGGCGGCCGGGTTTACTACATGCTCGGTCACAGCTCTACTCAACAATCTGCGGTGTCGGGACGGGCACTATGAACTTGCCGCCACGGGAAAGGTATTCGGCCTGTTGGGCCATTATCTCGTCCTTGAAATTCCACGCCAGCAAGAGCACATAATCGGGCATCTCGTCGACGAGGGCCGATACGTCTTTCACTACCTGGTGGGTTCCGGGCATGTGCAGACCATGTTTATGAGTGTTTCGGTCGACCACGAAGTCGACAAGATCTGTGCCGATTCCCACGAAGTTGATGAGGGTGGCGCCCTTGGCGGCAGCACCGTAGGCCGCGATCGTCTTTCCCTGGGCCCTGAGATCGGTGAGCAACTCATGCAGATCGCGCTTAACACCGGCGACCCTGTCGGCGAATGCCTCATAGTAGGCAAAGGTATCCATGCCAGCAGCTCGCTCGGCGGCCAAGTACTCGCGCACCGTTTCGCTCGGCTCATCGTTGTGGCCACAGTGCCAGCGCAACGTCCCACCATGCAAAGTCGGGAAGTACTCGACATGGTTTAGGAACAGACCGTGCTTGCGCATTTGACGATCGATAGACGTGCACGAGTGGTAGTAGAAGTGCTCGTGGTAGATGGTGTCGAATTCGCAATGTTCGATCAGATCCCGAACATAGGGATTCTCGATGTGGATCACGCCGTCGTCGGCCAGAAGAGTCTTCATTCCAGCAGTAAAATCGTTGATGTCGGGAATGTGGGCAAACACGTTGTTGGCAATAATTACGTCGGCCTTGGGACCGGTAGCAACCAGTCGATCGGCCATGTCCTCACCGAAGAACTCGACAAGCGTCGGGACATCAATGGCGTTTGCGGCCGCGGCCGGTTCTGACGACGGATCAATGCCAAGCACGGGAATGTCGACTTCGACGAAGTTCTTGAGCAGATAGCCATCGTTCGACGCCAACTCAACCACCAAGCTGTTGCCGTCGAGTTTCCGTTCTTCGATAAGAGCCAAAGCATGCTCGCGAGAGTGTTTGAGCACAACGTCGCTGAACGACGAGAAGTACAGATAGTTGCCGTCGAAGAGTTGGTCCTCTGGAACGTCCTCGGTGATCTGCACCAAGGCCGACTCCGGACAAAAGACGAGATTCAGTGGAAACCTGGGCTCGGGCTTGTCGAGATCCTCTGGGCGAACCAGGGCATCCGCGAGCGGGGTGACTCCCAGATCGAGAAACGGCAGAAGGTCCGTGCTCCCCGACGCCCGGCACTTGTCAATTTTCATCAGTCGGTCTCTCGTTACTTGCTGGTCGACCAGCGTAGATCGGCGTCTAGTTTGTCTGACTCAAGCAGACGGCCAATCGTCTTCACACGCATGAAGCGATTTCCCTCGAGTTGCTCAAGGGTGAGGCCGACTCGTTGGTAGTCGGCGAGGAGCTCCTCGATACCTCGGCGCACGGTCCACTGAGGCTTGAACCCCGGGACCAGCCTGGCGATCTTGTCGCAGCTGACCCGATAGTTCCTGATGTCATTGAAGGCTTCGTCGGCAAGAGTGACGACGCTGTCTGGAACGATTTCTTCGACCATCTTGGCCACGTCGCGAATCTGATAGTTCTCGGTGGTCATGCCCACGTTGAACGGCTCGTTGTGAACGACATCGCGAGGTGCTTCCATGAGCGCCAGGAATGCCCGCGAGATGTCCTCGATGTGCACGAGCGGACGCCAAGAGGTGCCATCACTTTTCAGAAAGACCTTGCCTGTTGTGTACGCAAACCCGGTCAGGTTGTTGACGACCAGGTCGCCACGAAGGCGACTCGACGAGCCATAGGCTGTCGCGTTGCGCAGGTAAGTAGGACTGAACGAATCATCGGCCA
>JAADHX010000192.1 GCA_013151655.1 Actinomycetota bacterium | reverse complement strand
GGGGTGTTCTTGCAAGAGTTCGTCGACGAGCGTCCGTGGGTTCATCTCGACATCGCCGGCCCGGTAGCGGTCGAAGATCAGACCGGCGAGTTCGTCAAGGGTGCCACCGGGTTCGGTGTTCGTACTCTGCTCGAGCTCCTGGATTCATTCGACTCGTAGCTCGCGGTCGGCGTCTCTACTGCTCACGCCGTTTCCCGAATTGAGGCCGGCGTTGACCTGACGGCCGTCAGTTGGACTGCCTTGTGATGCCGCTGAAGGCGTTCCGGGAGACGTTCTGTTTGCCTGGCCGTTAGGGGCGGCAGCCGACGGCGCACCGCCAGCGTGTGTGGATCGAGTGGCCGAACTGTTCCGAAGCGGATGGCTCTATCGATCATCCGCGCAAACGGTGAGTGTTTGCCGCCGTTCCAGCTCATGCCGATGCATCGAGCGGTGTCGGCGACATCGAGAGGCACGACCACGTCTTGGTCGCGGGTTCCGTCGAGGCGGCCGACTGCAAGCCTCAAGAACCAGAGCGCAGACGGCCCGATAATGCCGAGCCAGAATGTTTCGGCGTATGTCGATCTCGGATCGTGGCCGAGTTGGTCGATGACGGGATCGGTCCAGATCGATAGATCGAGACGCCCGGCGCTGAGGTCCATTGGAGTGTGGGTCATTGGTCTTCCCTGGGATAGCTAGTTCATTAGACGAAGGGAAGTTGTCTGATCTACTGCCTACCGTATCTGTCGTTACGGTAACTTTCAATCTGTTCCACGGCATTGATGTCCGCGGGTCGGACGCAGGAGTTGCACGTCGAATGGTTCGTGCTGGGAGACTGGGCCTATGAGCGATCCAAGTCCGCCGTCAGAAGATGAGTCGCCAGAAGACGAACTCGGCCGCGCTCGAGCACTGCTGACCGTCGCCTCGGATGTTGTGGTGTTGACGGGGGCCGGGATCTCGACCGACTCTGGGATCCCCGATTTTCGAGGTCCGAATGGTGTGTGGACCAAGAACCCCGCCGCCGAGAAACGGGCGACGATCGAGCACTACATGGGCGACCGCGATGTTCGAGTTGCTGCTTGGAGAAACCGGCTCGACGCTCAGGCCTGGAGTGCCGAGCCGAATCGCGCCCACTCGGCGTTAGCCGAGTTCGAGCGTAGTGGCACCTTAACCACCCTGATCACCCAGAATATCGACGGTCTGCATCACGCGGCCGGTTCATCGGCGCGGAAGGTGATTGAGATCCACGGTTCGATTCGTGAGGTGGTCTGCATGTCGTGTGACTACCGCGACGACATGCAGGTAGCTCTTGACCGAGTTAGGCGAGGCGAAGACGACCCACCGTGCCCGATCTGTGGAGAGATTCTCAAGTCGGCCACCATCAGTTTCGGGCAGTCGCTCGTGGCCAGCGACCTGCGTAGGGCCGAGATTGCGGCAAACGGCTGTGACCTAATGATCGCCATTGGGTCGACGCTTTCGGTGTATCCGATTGCCGCAGTTGTGCCTGTGGCCGCCCAGACAGGTGCCAACGTGATAATCATCAACGGATCGCAAACCGAGATGGATCACCTAGCCGACGTTGTGCTCCGCGGTGCCATTGGCGAGATCGTCCCTGCGCTGTTTAGGTAACCCAGGTACGTTTCCCGCTGATTCCTACCAGCCGCGCTAGAGGGTCTAGAACCGCTGTAGGTCCAATGATGGTGTCGCCGAGGCCCAGAGCTCGGCCATCGGCTAGGTACAGCCAGTAGTCGATACCAGATGCGGGATTTGCAGCAGCGATGCCAACGACGTTGGCGCCTAGGCCGTTCGCCGTTCCCGAGAAGCCAGCGTCGCCGAAGGAGTACACGCTGCCGTCTTGGCCAACGAGCCAGTATCCGAGCCCAGTTGGCGACGAGGCCATACCGGCAGGGTGATGGCGCCGGTTGAGCCGTAGAATCTTGCGTCGCCGTAGCTGAAGATGCCGCCGTCGGATGCGACTAGCCAGTAGCCGTTGCCCGATGGTGTTGGTGCCATTGCGACGATGGGTTGGTTGATGGCGCCGGTTGAGCCGTAGAATCTTGCGTCGCCGTAGCTGAAGATGCCGCCGTCGGATGCGACTAGCCAGTAGCCATTGCCCGATGGCGTTGCGCTGAGGCCGACGATGGGCCTGGCCAGATTGAGGTCGGACGGATCTCCTAGGTGGGGCGCGTCTCCGAATGGAGTGACCGTGCCATCGGGGCTGACTGCCCACGCGTCCGCGGCGTCAGCGTTGGAGCTTCCGTCTGGCGTTGTTGGCCCAACCAGGTCGGGGCCCTTGAGAAAGTTAACGGTCACCCACACATAGCCGTCAGACTCCTTGAGAGCGCCGATGCCTATCCGGTTGTAGTCGCCGAGCATGTTCGCTCGGTGCGGAGCGGAGTTCCAGAAACCCGAATGTAACCACTCGGCGCTTGGGCCCCAGCCAATGTTCTCGCCGACTCGTTGCCAGCTCGTGGTCACCCGCGTGACGACTTGTTCGACGATGTCGCTGCGGTGCGTCAGTTTGCCGGTAGGACTCATCGATGCCGTCCACTCTCTGGCGATGGCGTCGAGTCCTGGGTCGCGCTGCAATGGTGCTAGTCCCTGATCGGAGCGGGCTTGGTTCAACATGTTGAACAGGATGACTTCGCTCTGTGGGTCCTGGCTGGTTTCGGCCGCAGCATCGAGCTGGCCACTTGCAGAAAGGCCTTGCGCGTTTGCTGGGACCGCACCAAACCCGAACAGCAGAAGTAGAGATGTGATCAATATGATCGAGGCGCGTTGCATGACGTTGAGAAGGATCGGCGCGATAGAGGTGTGGCCTTGAGCGCAATCTTGTGATGAGTGAGTACGGTTTTGTTAGCGAAGGAGGCAGATGACCACATTCCGGGATTTACTGGCCGCAGCCAAAGATCAGATAGAAGAGATCGATCCAGCGTCCGCCTCGGCGCGTCTGGCCGGACCTCGGTGCATTCTGGTCGACGTCAGGGAGCCCGATGAGTTCCAACAAGGGACCATTGAAGGTGCGGTGCACATCCCGCGTGGTCACCTCGAGTCTCAGATCGAGAGTCGAGTTCCCGACCGCGACATCGAGATTGGTGTGTGTTGCGCCAGCGGTGCCAGGTCGGCGTTCGCGGCTGTCACTCTTGGCCAGCTTGGCTACACAAACGTGTGGTCGCTCAAAGGCGGCTTCGGCCGCTGGAAAGACGAGGGCCGACCATGGTCGGTGGCGGCTGGTCTTAGCCCCCGTCAACAACTGCGCTATCAGCGCCATACGCGGCTGCCAGAGGTAGGCGAAGACGGCCAGCTTCGACTCTTAGGGTCGCGGGTGCTTCTTATCGGCGCCGGTGGCCTTGGTTCGCCTGCCGCCCTGTATCTAGCCGCCGCCGGCATTGGCACCCTCGGCATTGTCGATATGGACGTGGTCGACGAGTCGAACCTTCAACGCCAGATCCTTCACGGCTCGCGCAACGTTGGCCAGCGAAAGGTCAGCTCAGCTGTCGAAACCCTAAGCGGCCTCAACCCAGACATCTCTGTGGTTCCCTACGATCTCAGACTCGATGCCGGCAACGCCCTCGAGATTCTCGATGGCTGGGACGTCATCATTGATGGCGCCGACAACTTCGCTACGCGCTACCTACTCAACGACGCATCCGTAAAGCTCGGAATACCGGTCGTTCACGGCTCTATCTTCCGGTTTGAGGGCCAGGTCTCGGTGTTCGACCCGAAGTCGGGCCCGACGTATCGCGACTATGTCCCGGTGGCGCCGCCCCCTGAGCTAGCTCCGAACTGTTCGGAAGCTGGTGTGCTTGGCGTGCTTCCTGGGATAGTCGGAACCCTCCAGGCTGTAGAGGCGATAAAGCTCATCCTCGATCTTGGTTCGTCGCTGCGTGGCCGTCTGTTGGTGTTCGACGCGCTTGAGATGTCGTTTAGTGAGTTCAAACTTGAGGTCGATCCAGCTAACAAGATCACCTGGGCCAACCGTGACGACATCGAGGTTGGCGATCTCGACGAACGGTGCCAGGATCGAACGGAAAAGTCGTAGGTCGGCATCGCCGTTGAATCTTGCCGGGTTCGCTAGGCTCGGCCAGTCATGACAGAGCGTGCTCAGATATGTGTGGTACTGCCGGCGTTCAACGAGGCAGAAAATCTTCCGGCTGTTCTCGGCGAACTAACTGACGTCCTCAACCCGCGGTTTGAGAGGTGGGAGGTGCTTGTCATCGACGACGGCAGCACCGACGACACATCGGCGGTGCTTCAAGACCTATCGACGTCGATGCCTGAGCTTCGCTACGAGCGACTGCGCCGCAACTACGGAAAATCCGAGGCACTGCGAACAGCGTTCGAGATGGTCGACGCGGATCTGGTTGCGTTGATGGACGCCGATGGCCAGGACAATCCGGCCGAGTTCGACAAGCTGATCGCTGCACTCGATGGTGGCTACGACCTGGTGACAGGGCGCCGATCGGTCAGGAACGATCGATTCATTAAACGCAACACATCGAAGCTCTACAACTGGACCACGTCGAAAGTCAGTGGAGTTGAGGGTCGCGATTTCAACAGCGGCTTCAAGCTCATGCGCGGCGAGGTCGTCCACGAACTCGACATGTACGGCGAGATGCATCGCTATATTCCACCGCTGGCCGAGTTTGCCGGGTACCGGTCGACTGAGGTCGACGTCGACCATCGGGAACGAATCGCGGGTAAG
>JAADHX010000185.1:1703-4392 GCA_013151655.1 Actinomycetota bacterium | reverse complement strand
GCGAATCTGTGCCGATATCCATCAGAACCGACTCAGCTGTGAGAGCTGCAGTCCATAGGGTTTGGTTGACCGCGTCGTGGAGATCCCTCGCCAGCCGTTGACGTTCCTCGGCGGCCGCGAGCTCAGACGTACGTGACACCAGTTGGGAGTTTGAAAGTGCCGTGCCCGCCTGGTCGGCGACTGCCGCGAGGCGATCTGCATGCCGGATCGTGAAAAAGCCGAGGGTCGCGCTCTCAATGACAAGCATGCCAACTAGCTGGTCAGCTACCTGGATTCGAACGCCGATAGCCGAACGAGCCGGGCCGAACGCAATCTCTGGGTCGTCGATCAGTACCGGACCTGGCTCGGCCTTCAGCCGCTCGATGATCGGCAACGTGTTGAGATCAACGTTGTCTACCATGTCGGGTTCTGTGATATAGCCGAACCCAGAGTTGTATCGACTCAGGTAGCAACTGCCGTCTGGTCGAGCGATCATGATTGCTACGAAGTCGTTTGAGACAAGTCGTTCTACTCCGGCGAGCACCTCTTTAGTGACGCCAGCGGGGTCGAAAGTTTCAGATATTGCTGCGGCTGTATCTCGCAGGGCCTCTGCGTATTCTCGTTGTTGGCGTTCTTCGGCTTGCAGCCTGATGCGATCTGCAACCTCACGCCGCAGCGTTTCGTTCGAGCGCGTGAGTTCGCTCGTTCGTAAGTTCACACGTTTGTCCAGGTCGTTGAGGGCGTCCTGAAGCTTGGTCTCGACCGCTCGGCGATCTGTGACGTCCCTGAATGTTCCGAGGATCCCGATCACTTCACCATCGAGGTCTCGTAAGGGCACCTTGTTGGTTTCGATCCAACGCATCTGACCGTCAGAACGTCGCAACCGCTCGAGGATTCCGAAGCAGGGCTCACCACTTTGCATGACTTTTTGGTCCCAGTCGATGAACCAATCGGCGTTGAACTCCGGGTCGTCGACCCATGGCATATCGAGGTCGGATTTACCGATGAGTATCGCTGGTTCGAAACCGGCAAACGCCGAGAAGATCTGGTTGCAGCCGAGGTAGCACGAGTTGCGATCCTTGCAGAACACTGCATCCATCGTGGAGTCCATGAGGATTTGCAACATCTGTTCACTTGCAGTGAGTGCGTCGGTCCCTGAAAGTTCGCCCTGCAGTAGGGCCGCGTACATGTCGCGGATGTCGGCTGCGCGGCTCGACGGATCTACGGTTCGAGATTCAGATGTCACTGGTGCTCAGCGTAGACCGAATCGGCCACCCGATCCCGGCCGAGCCGCGACGGCCGGCAGCGAGCGAGGCGATGAGTCTGACCGCGCACAGGTCGCGCTCAGACTCATCGCCTTCTGGAACTCGGCCGACAACCGTCTCAGGTTTCAACACCTTGAGGCGCTTGATGATCAAATGTGCTCGTTCGAGAGTGGGTTGGCGGGTAACCTCGGTAGTCGTGAAGCCGCAGTTGCAGCGATTTTCGTGCCCCGGGTGAACCCGGGGGATGGCGTCCACACGTCAGCGACGATTCGCTCCTGTGCCATGTCCTGAGTTTGCCCGGGGTCTTCGCTCCGCTCTAACCGCACGCTCATACATCTGAAAGGTCCAAGTGCTCACTGAAATCACCGCCGCTCGCGATGCGGCTCTTGTCGAAATCGAAGTTGCCGATGCGCTTGACCACATTGCTGCTCTGACCACGCGACTAGCTGGCAAGAAGGGCGAACTGTCATTGCTAAAGCGACAGCTGGGCTCCCTCGACACCGTAGAGGCGAAGAAGGCGGCCGGTCAGGCAATCAATGAGGCGATCGCCGCGGTAGGCGAGGCGCTTGATCAACGTCGTCGGCTGCTTACGATGGAAATGCTCGCAGCCCGGGTCGAAGCGGAGCGCCTTGACCTCACCGAGTTCGTCGGCAAGCCGTCTCGCGGTCATGCGCACCTTGTTACCCAGGCATGGGAACGTCTGGAAGACGTGTTCATCGGGCTTGGGTTCCGGGTGGCGGAGGGGCCTGAGGTTGAGACCGACTGGCACAACTTCGAGGCCCTCAATATGGGTGAAGGGCACCCGGCCCGCGGCGAGTTCGACACGCTGTTCGTAGATCATGTGCCTCCTGGCGGTAAGCCCGGAACGACGTTGCTGCGTACTCACACCTCTCCGGTGCAAATCCGAACCATGCTCAACAGTGAGCCGCCGATCTACATCGTTGCGCCAGGCCGAGTGTTTCGCCGGGACACGCCCGACGCCACACACATGCCTGTGTTTCATCAGATCGAGGGTCTTGTTGTCGACCGCGGAATCACAATGGCCGACTTAGCAGGGACAATCGAAGCCTTCACAAAGGCGTTCTTCGGGTCTGGTTTCACGTCGCGACTGCGACCAAGTTACTTTCCGTTCACCGAGCCCTCCGCCGAGTTCGATATCCAGCGACCGAACGGCGATTGGATCGAACTGGGAGGGTGCGGCATGGTGCACCCCAACGTGCTGCGCGCCGGAGGGATCGACCCCGAAGAGTGGAGCGGCTTTGCGTTCGGCTTCGGGATTGACCGGATGGCCAAAGAACGCCACGGCGTCGAAGACATACGTGAGATGTACACCAACGACATCCGCTTCTTGGAGCAGTTCTGAGATGGGCCACAACGACCGCTCGCGGCGTTGCGGTCCTTGGTCGTTGCCGAAAGGCAACTCGGTCGGCCGCTCCTTGCGACCG
>JAADHX010000185.1:0-1630 GCA_013151655.1 Actinomycetota bacterium | reverse complement strand
TCTTTCCTGGTTGAACGAGTACGGCGACTTCGGTGACCCGACCGACCAAGAAGCGGTTCAACGGGTCGCAGACGGCCTGACATCTCTTGGCCTTGAAGTCGAGGGGATTGAGGTCGTCGGTCTCTCGGTTGCAGGTGTCGTAACAGCACGCGTGGTCCGGTTGGAGCAACATCCCGACGCCGCCAAGGTCCAACGTGTTTACGTCGATTCCGGTGATGGCGCCGAGCTTCACGTGTGGTGTGGAGCATTCAATATCCAGCCCAACGACATCGTTCCGTTGGCCACTCTCGGCACAACGATGCCCGACGGGCGAACCATCGAGCGACGCGGAATCCTTGGGATCGACTCCGAAGGCATGCTGTGCTCTGCCAGCGAACTCGGCCTCGGCGACGACCATTCCGGTATCTACACCCTGCCAGCCGGAGCGCCACTCGGCCTTCAGTATGGCGAGGCGCTCGGCCTAACTCCTGACGTCTTGATCGATGCCGATGTGAGTCGAAACCGTCCAGACTGTTGGGGCTACGTCGGAATAGCGCGAGACCTCGCGGCAAAACTCGATGTCGAGTTCCACCCGCCAACGCCGTCGTTGGAAGTCGCTGGTGCGGCGAAGAGTGCTCCAGTCGAGATCGTCGACGGCGAGCGCTGCGCTCGTTTCACGTCGACAGTCATTTCTGGTATCGAGGTCGGTTCCTCGGCTGAGTGGATGGCTCAGCGCCTGGCGGCCGCGAGAATGCGCCCGATAAATAACGTCGTCGACGTCAGTAACTACGTGATGCTCGAACTGAATCAGCCAAATCACGCTTACGACCTGGAGACTCTCGGCGGTGGCGGATTCCGGGTACGCCTGGCGGCGGATGGCGAGCAGCTCACGACCCTTGACGGCGAAGAACGCACGTTCACGAGCAATGACCTATTCATCTGCGACGCCAACGACGTGCCAATCGGGGTCGGCGGAGTAATGGGTGGGTTAGACACCGAAATCAGTGACACCACAACAACAGTTGCGTTGGAAATGGCATGGTTTTCGCTGGTTGGCATCGGTCAGACCGTGACGCGAACGAATCTGCGTTCGGAGGCGTCTGTTCGCTTCGAGAGGGGAGTAGATCCCTATGGGATGCCCCTGGCAATCGCTCGGTTTGTCGAGTTGTTGTCCGAGACATGTCCGAAGCTCGTTGTGCATTCCGGCGCAGTCGATGCGCAAACTGATGATCTGCCTCGGAGTGATCGTTCAGTGGAGGTTCGTATTGCCGCTGTCAATCGTCTGCTCGGTACGAGCTTGCAAGCGGATGATCTCCCAGGGCTCCTCGACCCGATTGGGTACACGGTGTCTGGTGATGGTGAAACCAGATCGGTAGTGCTGCCCACGTGGCGACTCGACTCGACCGCGGAAGTCGACGTGATCGAAGAGGTCGCACGTCACTTCGGTTACGACCGTCTAGGTAAGAATGTTCCGAAGTCGGCCATTCATGGTGGTCTCACCGACAGGCAGCTGCGTCGGCGGTTGGTGCGCGATGTGTTGCTCGGGCTCGGAATATCCGAGGCCATGCCGAATCCATTCTTGGCGCCCGACACTCTGGAGAAAGCTGGGCTTCCGACAGATGCAGTCACCATCACGAACCCACTCGTCTCC
>JAADHX010000431.1:1952-4654 GCA_013151655.1 Actinomycetota bacterium | reverse complement strand
CGCCACCAGAAATAGGGTGGTCTCGGGGTCGAGGCCTTTGAGTGCCGCCAGCAGGTGCGTGGGGTCGACGTTGGACACGAACCGACATTCGATCTGGGGGTGATGGAACTCGCCGAGCGCCCGGTAGGCCATGAATGGGCCAAGGTCGGAGCCCCCGATTCCGATGTTGACCACCGTTGCGATGCGTTTTCCAGTGAACCCGGTCCACTCGCCGTTGCGTACCCGTTCGGCCATCGAGCCCATTGCGTCGAGCACAGCGTGGACATCGGCCGAGACATCTTGACCATCGACCCGGCGGTTCTGGTTGGCCGGTTCGCGCAAGGCGGTGTGGAGCACAGCACGGTCCTCGCTGGAGTTGATGCGCACACCGTCGCGCATCTCGGCGAAACGGTGTCCGACACCTGCTGTTTCGGCCAGACTCGTCAGCAGCTTCACTGTGCTGCTGTCGACCAACTGCTTCGACATGTCGACGGTGAGATCCCCGGCACTGATGGTTAGCGCCGCCACTCGGTCAGGTTCACTTTCGAACAGTGAGCGAAGTGCGGGTTGAGTGTTTCGGGCCTGCTGCCCGAGAGCGAGCCATGCTTCCGACGACGAGATTGAGTTCGACACGCCTCCGAACGTAGCGCGATCTAAGGTGGGCACGTGTCAGAGAATCGAGTTGTTCTAATCACCGGAGCTAGCCGGGGCATCGGCGCCGCAACCGCGATATTGGCTGCGAAGCGCGGCTGGAACGTTGCGATCAACTACCTGTCGAACGCGGCTGCGGCCGATGCGGTAGCGGCCTCGTGTCGATCCGAGGGAGTTGAGGCCGTTGTGGTTCGGGCAGACGTTGCCGACGAGGCAGCGGTGGTCGAGATGTTCAAAGACGTCGCGAAGCACTTCGGCCGGCTCGACGCTTTGGTCAACAACGCCGGCATCCTCGGCACTCAAGGAACGTTCGACGGCTTCGACGGCGACCGCCTCAGAGCGGTAGTGAACACGAACGTGTTGGGAGCCATGTATGTGGCCAGAGAAGCCCTGCGGCTCATGATTCGGGCCCAGACTGGTGTGATCGTCAACGTCGGGTCTCGGGCTTCGACTCTCGGTTCGGCCAACGAATTCGTCGACTATGCCGCCACGAAGGGCGCCATCGACAGCCTGACGACTGGCCTGTCAATCGAAGCTGGGCCCCACGGCATACGGGTCAACTGTGTGCGACCTGGCCTTATTCGGACCGATATCCACGCATCTAGTGGCGAAGCTGGCCGGGTTGATCGTCTTCAGCACGGCGTCCCCATGGGTAGGGGCGGCGAAGCCGACGAGGTGGCCGCCGCCATCGTGTGGCTCATGTCTGAAGAAGCCAGTTATGTGTCTGGAGCAATGATCGAGGTCTCTGGCGGGCGTTAGCTTGGGTGGGGCCAGGCCATGGCCACAATGCCATCGTGACCGATCGACACCTTGGCGCCCGACTCGTGTACCGGTTCGCCTGTGACCCGCACCGCAACGTTCGTGTCACCAACACGGATCCCATATCGGGTGTCGTGGCCGTAGTACTCGATGGTTTCAACAACGGCGTCGCCGCCGGCGCTAACGGTGAGGTTCTCTGGCCTGACCAGCACGTCGACCGGTCCGGTTAGCGAACTTACGATTGGTACCCGGCCTATGCCGGTTTCGGCATAGGAGGCCCCGGCGTTTCCTGAGATCACATTGGCGTCGCCCACGAACTTTCCGACCCATGGTGATGCCGGGGTTAGGTACAACTCCGACGGCGTTCCGTGCTGTTCGAGGATGCCCGCTCGCAGCACGGCGACCCGGTCGCCCATGACGAAGGCTTCGTCCTGATCATGGGTCACAAAAACTGCGGTAACGCCGATCTCGCGCAAGAGGCTGCGAACTTCGACTCGCAGCGTGACTCGCAACGCGACATCGAGGCCCGAGAATGGTTCGTCTAACAACAAAACCGTCGGTGCCGGAGCGAGGGCTCTAGCCAGGGCCACCCGCTGTTGCTGTCCGCCCGAGAGTTGTGTCGGCATGCGCTCGCCGAGCCCTTCTAGGCCGACCAGCTCGAGCATTTCGTCTGGACGGGTGCCGCTGCGTTCGGATTTCGGAAGCCCGAAGGCCACGTTCTTGATGACGTTCAGGTGCGGAAACAGTGCGCCGTCCTGGAACACCATGCCGATGCCGCGCCGTTCGGGTGCGGTCCAAACCGACGGCCCCGATATGGCGGCGCCGGCAACCGAAACCACGCCTGCGGTTGGCCGCTCGAGCCCCGCAATACACCGAAGGAGCGTGGTCTTACCGCAGCCGCTGGGGCCTAGCAGCGACACGACTTCGCCAGGCGCAACCGAAAGCGACACATCGTGAAGAATCTCGGTGTCGCCGTAACGAGCGCAAAGTGCGTCGACAGAGAGAGATCGGCCGGGATCTCGCACTTGGGGCTCCGAAGACATGGTTTAAAGGGTACCGATCACGTGGCTGTTTGAGATCAGCCTCACGGGTAGATCAGCTCGACGTGTCGTCCCGATGTGGCGGCGAGTCGCCCGAGGTCGTCGTGGTCTGAGGTGACGATCTCGTCGCCGTCTTGGCTGAGGAGGATGACGGCTGCGTCGACTACATCGGACATTCCTGCTGCGCCGAGCAACCGTCCGGCCTCTTTCCCCATGAGCTCGTCGATGGGTCGGACGTCGATACCCGCCAGAGCCTGCGACAGGCGGGCTTGG
>JAADHX010000431.1:0-1913 GCA_013151655.1 Actinomycetota bacterium | reverse complement strand
TCGCCGTCGAGTTGTGCAGCCTTCAAGCGAACCCACATCTGGCGCTCGTTCCGCTCGATGGCAATGAGGGCCCCGGTGTCAAGAACGAGGCTCACGCCGACCGTGCCGTGTCGTCGGCAGTGAGCCGTTGACCGCGAACCACCGTTGCTCGTTCGCGGTCGAGGCGCCTCTGCGTCTCGATTTCGGTGGTCGTGATCTGGCCGAACTCGTCTTCGAAGTCGGCGATAGCTGCGGCTAGGAGCCGGAGTTTGTGATCGCGGTGAACCTTCTCCTCGAGTGCCGCGTTGACCCAACCACTCACCGAACCCACCTCGCCAGACGCGACCGCTTCTTGACCTGCTCGAACTAGCTTCGGATCGACAGTGACGGTTAACCGCTGCTTCTTGCTGCTCATATACCTATGGTAACAAAAGTATGCGTAGTTGCATACTTGTCGCTGCGCCGCACCGGTCGACAGAGAGAGATCGGCCGGGGGGCTCCGAAGACATGGGTTGGAGCGTACCGATCACGCGGCTGTTCGATTGATCTCGGCGTTGTGATGCACGAGTGCGGTTATCCACGACAAATCGGTGAGCGGTGAGTAGTTCTGAGGATGGAGTACCGCCTCTTTGGGCGCTGGCGGCAACACTCTCATCGTCAGGTTGTGGTTTGAACTCCGGTCGACCAACTCTCCCGCGGGAGAGTGGAGCGTGAACCCTCCCTTGTTGTCTGATCGGAAGGACCACCCTCCCTCGTGGAGCAGATGATGGTGAAAACTGCACACCAGAATGAGGTTGTCGAGCTTGGTCGGGCCGCCCCTCGCCCAGTGGATCACGTGATGAGCGTGAAGTCGTCGCTTGGAGCAACATCCTGGAAACTGACAACGGCCCTGGTCGCGTCGCACTAGTTGTCGCCTCAGTCTCTTCGGAACCTTGTACTTCTTGTGGCTAGCCCCGACAGGGTGGCCGAGTGCGTCTTCAACCAGAACACGAATCTTAGGATCACATGAAAGCCGATCGGCGGCCGAATCAGTGATGTGGCGGCCGTCGAAGCTCGGGCTTTCGTCGCTATCTTGGTCGGGCAGTACCAAAACAAGTTCGGTCGAGACGGGCTGCTCGGCTTGGGTAACTCCACCCAAGAGTTCAACCGAAGCCTCTGAGCGCATTGCGTCGATACCGCCAAAGTGAGCAATCGCTTCCCGACGGCTGATGAAATCGTCGTTGACGACGTCGGCCGTGGCGTGGCCGACGGTCTGGTCGACGTGAGCATCGATCCATGACTCGATCTGCGGAATCGGAGATCATCACGATCGACAGTGTCGTGGTGCCGTCGTTATGGTCGCGGCGGCGAACGGTACGTTTCGCCAGCGCCAATCCGGGGTCGTCTTTAGACGGGTCGGAACGACCGACACCAGCGCAGATGCGATCTAGCTGCGCCCCGGTTGCACTCAGCGCCATCGAGAGCAAGTTCGCTTCGTTGTAGGGGTTGGCGACCCTGGTGAGGGCGCGAACCTTCGAATAGGAGAGCCGTCCCGCCGCGAACTCGGCCCGAATGTTAGGAACCGAACCGAGGGCGTAGGCCACGCGCACGCGCTCGTGAGCGGTGGCAATCGACATGCCGCACCGCCACGACAGCCATTGCGAGACTGAGCTGCAGCCCCACTCGCGCCAGCCTTCTTGGCGGTCGTATTGGGTAAGGGTGTCGAGCCAAGATGCCATGGCCATGTTCATCGACGATGCCAATGACATGAGCTCGGCTTCCATGGCAGCTCTTGGGGCGGGATTGTCGGAATCGTCGTCAACTAGTCGCATAGCCCGACGTTAAGCGGGCGGTGTGACATCTAAGGCGTGGCAGAGCAAGTGGTCAGCAGGCTTCTAACCGTTCCGGAAGCTGCGCCAGCTGTCTGGCATCGAGGTTGGCGAAGCTGAACCGCA
>JAADHX010000060.1 GCA_013151655.1 Actinomycetota bacterium | reverse complement strand
CCGATGGCTTGGGGTTCGAACGACCAGGTGTTCCTCGGCGACGGTCTCATGTCGACGCGCGATTACGGCGACGACACAGCCACGGTCATCGACGAGGAAGTCGAGCGAATCTTACGCGAACAAGAAGACCGGGCCCGTCGCGTTCTCAAAGAACACCACAAGTCGCTCCACGAACTCGCCGCCGCACTCCTGGAGCGCGAGACCATCACCGGCGAGGAAGTTCAGGCCATCGCCTTGGCCAACAACCCGGCAACGGCGACGCCAGCCGAAACCTGAGATCTCGCTAGTTTGGAGCCAATTGCATGGGTTCCGTTCGGGCTAGATGCCGCTAACCCTCGTAGTCGGCTAGACGACTACGAGCCGCTTCCATGGCGGCCCACAGCTCGGTAGTAGGCGGGTTGCCAAGAAACGCGGCCTCGACCGCGCCGTCTGGCCCGGCAATTATCGTCGCCGGCACTGTGTCGATGTTGTAGCGCTCGTGCAACACCGGGTCTGATTGCCAAGAGATCTCCTGGAGCCCGAGGTCTGGACCCACAAGGGTGCGGGCCTTCACCAGGGCCTCTTCACAGGCCTCACAAGTTGCAGAGGAGAACACCACCGCGAGCCAGACAAGATCGGAGTGGTCGAAGTCGATCCGATCCAGTTGTTGGGGCAAGGGCACGATCGATCCCTGCGTCGGAGCGTCGGGCCGACGTCTGCGCAACAGTTCGGCCGCGCCAAACGAGATCAGCACAATGACGGCAGCGATAACAAGACGACTCACACGTTCGGCCTTACCTCATCGGTATGGCTGAGGTTAGCGCCACACCACGCTGACCCAGCCGTTCGGCTTGAACCCCCACAATCACACTTGCATCGGCGTCGACTAACAGGCCAAGCGTCGCAGTTGGG
Source organism: Actinomycetota bacterium (assembly GCA_013151655.1). GTDB lineage: Bacteria > Actinomycetota > Acidimicrobiia > Acidimicrobiales > Poriferisodalaceae > JAADHX01. The sequence continues at coordinate 2,797 of JAADHX010000060.1, read as the reverse complement.
AAGGGACGCACCACCGAGGCACCAGCGTCGATGGTGAGAATCTCGATGGCAGTTCCGTCGGTGCGGCCCAGTACAACATCGACGGGCGTCGTGGGGGGTTGTAGATAAGCACCGACGAGACGATCTCAAGGTCGGTGTGGCCGATTGCGAGCCAGCTAGGCGAGCGGCGTGCCACAAGTGGCGTCACTGCGGAACCGTCTTGGGCCCTTTGGCCCCTCACAACCACCGGGTCTGGCACCTCGATCACCTCAGGAGGCCCAGTAGTCGTAGTCGTAGTCGTGGTCGTTGGAACCGATGTCGTGGTTGTGGTTGTCGAGGTCGTGGTTTCGGCGCCCTCGACGGTGGTCGTGGTGGTTGTTATTGGCGCGGAGGTGGTCGTCGTGCTTGTCGTTGTTGTGGTTGGGGCGCTGACCTCGACGAAGTCGACCACCAGCTCGATATCGACTCCGACTCCGACCCCGTTTGCCGATTCGACGACCAGGCCTACAGGCACCCCAGCGTCGACCTCGATACGGATACCATCCTCGATCGAACCTGCGACCACGACCGGAATAACAAGGGTGTCCTTGGCAGCAACGGTAAGTCCAATCGGGTCGCCGCCAGCGAAGGGAACATCGCTGAAGGCAGCTACGTCGATCTCGGCGGCCAACTCGTTGGGATTGTGCACCTGGAGTAAGGCCATTGTGCCTGAGTCGAGCACCAGGGCTGGGTAGAACCACTGCGTGGCTGAAGCGCCGATTCCCAATGCAACCTCGAAGCCGAAGCGACCCTCTGATCCGTTGAACTCTTGGATCCGATCGACAATCACGCCTCCCGACCTCGCCACGAGGTGCGTTGACACCACATCGCGACGTCGCACAGCCTGGCCTATGTCGAGCGATATTACCGATCCACCTGGCACGATCGCGGTTTGCAGATCGGCGGCCACAAAGGGTCCTGACTCGGCCTCGGTAGCGAACACAATGTCGATGACTGCATCGTCGGGGAACGGATTGAAGATCTGGATTCGGTACTCGGCGTCGCGTTGGGTGTCACCGGCGGCGATGATCCAATCAGCGGCTGCCGATGGCGCGCACGCAGCCAGGTCGGTACCACGTTCGGACGTGAGCTCGCGCGAGACCGCCAACGAGCTACCGACCGCTTCGACCACCGCGGCAACCCGATCATGACCAATACGTTCGTCGATCTCAACAGGTAGCACTTCGCCCGGTCCGACATCGACCACAACCGTGACCGCTCGGGCGGACGGGCTGTAGTAGGTGATAACGACGTCGAGAACTTCTGCACCAAGGTTCGCAAGAATCAAGGTGCCATCGACCGACGACGTGAACTCGCCTGCGTCGAGGGCAAGCGTCGGGCAGAACCAGGTGGAAGTAAGCCCGTTGTCGCGGGCAACAGGCTCCGGGATCAGGGTTGGCGGTTGAACGTCGACTGCATCTGGCTCGGAACCATCAATCTGAGTGTCGACAGCCACACCAGCTACTAGGGCTCCGACTATCGCAAGCCGAGCCGGCCAACGCCAAGCCCTCATAAGAGATCGCCAGACTCGGCGTCGGCGGTCGGCTCTTTAGCATCGGTGGTCTGGCGGAGCCTTCCTTCTGCGATTGCAATCCGCGCCACCACAACCCAAGCGATCCACTGAAGTAGCAACAACCACCCATGTCCGGGCGGTGCCTCGTGGACCAGGGACGCCTCACCACCGATAGGAACGTTCCATGCAGCGGCCCATCCACCAACCCCCGATGGATCGAGACGTTGGTCGCCAACACTGAGCGACCACGTGTCGGCATCGCCTACCGCATTGATAACCGTGCCGGTCGTGACCTCGCCGCTGAATCGGGTTGGGCCGTCGCTTCGGAGCAGAGTCGGAAACCAATCACCAGTCGCAGTTATCGCCAGCGTGGCAGCATCGGAAACGCCGAGAACAGGATTGTTGAGTTCAGTGATGGCGCGAACCGGCCGCCACTCGGTGTTTTCGTAGACAATCACCGACGGGTCGGTTGCAATCCGCTTCAAGTCGAGTTGAGAGCTAAGTGTGTTAATTACGCTCGGGTCTACTTCGATGACCTCGGCCCCGGAGAACGACGGCGCGAGGGCCTGCGGGACGATCAGATACCGAACGGCGAACGGAGCCAAGAGCCGGCCGATGCGAGCGGTCTGGCCCTCAAAGCCGGCATCGAGCACGGCGAGCATCTCATCGTCAGCGGTGGTTACGGGCGGTAGCCAGTTCGCCCGCACATCGGGAAGCCCGTCGAGTGAGGTAGTAACCCAAAGTTGGTCGTCGAGCTGGCGGCCAGGCGCTGGCAATAGATCCCGTTCGCCAATCCACAGGACTCGATAGCTGCCATCGGCAGGTTCGAGCGAGATGAACCGAAGGGCACCACTCAGATCGGTTCCGGGAGCACCAAATGAGCCACCGTTGGCGGCCCCAACGGCTGGCCCGAGACTTGCGAGCAATGCCAAAACGCCAACCGCTATGGTGAAACGTCTGGCCCGAATCCCGAAGCGCGGAACATCGAGTTCGAATGCGGCGAAAGCGATACCTGCGGCCCAGGCCAGACCAACACCGGCGGGTACGAGCAAAAGATGAGCGTCGGGTAAGTCGATGCCAATGACGTCGTTAGTAGAGATCCACGCGATCGCGTAAGACGCAAGAGCGATCGACCATGCTCGCGGAGCCCACGCAGCGCGCCAATCGCGACCAAGCAGCAACGCCAGCACCGCTATCCCTGGAAGACCAAAAAGCAACACCGAGTCGCTCCAAGGGCCGACCGAGAAACGCATCAGGTCGACTAGC
>JAADHX010000376.1 GCA_013151655.1 Actinomycetota bacterium | reverse complement strand
AAAGGACAGCAATACGACAGCGGAGATGAAGGCAGGGAGGCGATCGGTGACCCGGTCCGCGATGTCGGCGAAGTTGGCGGTCTGGCCGCCAACGTGGGCGGTGGCGGGGCTGTTGTCGAGTACGACCGGGAACACCTCGGAGCGGAGCCGTTTGACGGTGTCGACCGTTGCACTGTCTTGGGGGGCGGTGGTCGGCAGGGCGACGAGTGTCGCCACGCCGGCGTCGATGTTGACCTCGGGTGGAGCGACGGCTGCCACGCCTACGTCGGCGGCTATCGCGGCGGCTAGCGGTTCAACCACTGTCGGGTCTTCGGCGATGTTGACAGCGATGAGGAGTGGTCCGTTGATCCCGGGTCCGAAGCCGTCAGAGGCCAGGTCATAGGCCCGGCGCTGAGTGTTGGACTCGGGTTGGATCCCTTCGTCGGGGAAACCGAGTTGGAGGGCAAGAACGGGGGCGGTTAGGGCCACAAGCAGTGCGGTGACACCGATGGCGTAGGGCCAGGCGTGCGTGGCCACGTGGCGACCCCAGCGTTCCCAGCCTGGCCCGACGGTGCGGCCCGTGGCGGCGCCGGGGTTGATGCCCCGGCGGTGGATACCGAGCCGGTTGATCCAGTGCCCGCAGAGTCCGAGGAACGCAGGTAGCAGCGTGACCGAGGCCATGACCATGATTAGTACGATCACCGAGATGGCGACGCCGGCTGCGGTCATGGCCGGCACACCGGCTACGGCGAGGCCGAGAATGGCGATCACGACCGTCCCGCCGGCGAATACAACGGCCTGGCCCGCGGTGGCGACCGCACGCCCTGCTGATTCCTCGATGGTCATACCCCGTGCCAGGAACTCTCGATGCCGGGTGACGAGAAACAGGGCGTAGTCGATGCCGACGCCGAGTCCGATCATGGCGCCGATGTCGGGGGCCCAGGAGGGGATCTCGATAGCGTGGGCGATGAGTGACATGGAGCTGACACCGACGGCGAGACCGAAGAGTGCGATGCCGATGGGAAGACACATTGCGATCAGCGATCCGAAGGCCAGAAGTAGGATGATGACCGCGGCGATTAGGCCGATCATCTCGCCAGTACCGGTCTCGCCCTCCTCAAAGGCGAAGAAGAGGTCGCCGCCCACCTCGATCTGCAACGCGGAGCCCTCTCGGGCTTTGGCGACGGCGTCTTTGAGGTTCTCCAGATCGGTACCGTCGAGCTCCTCGATCACGGGGTACTGCAGTTGGATCAGGGCGATTCGTCCGTCGGGCGATACCACCCCGCCGCTCAGTGCCGTGTCGGGGTCCGCCGCCAGAGCGCCGGCTGGATCATTGATTCCCAGTACGTTGGGCAGTGCGCCAACTATGTTCTGTGTCTTGGTGAGGGCCGCAGCTTCGATCGAGTCAAAGAAGGTGGCCTGTTCGTCGATTGGTGTTACGACCACCCGAGCGGTGAGCCCGGCTCGATCTGACTGTGCGGCCGACAACAGCTCGACGGCTTGGTGAGAGTCGAGTCCAGGTACCTCGAAGGTGTCCTCCAGTTCTCGTCCGAAGGCGCTGGCGGTTGCGATGACGCCGATGGCGGCCACCAGCCAGAGGCCGATGATGAACCATGGATGACGGGCCGCGAAACGGCCCATTCGATAGAGCGCAGACGACAATGTCGTTCCCTTCAGAGAGCTGGTCTTCGTCCGTCATGACGGACAACATTCACCAGCGTGACGAGGCTCAGCGGTCAGCACACCAGCGCAACGGCCAAAGTTCTCCTGGCCGATCAGCCAGCTCGGGCCCCGTCCTTTCGGCGGTTCCGCCGTCCACCGTGATTCTCTAAGCTGGAGTGATCGTGAGGAACGCTCTGCAGTCGCTGTTGGCCGAACCCCGCGCCACGAATCCGCCACCGCGGGTGTGGCGGGACTGGCTGCTCCTTGCCACGCTCCTCATCGCCGTGTTGCTCGAAGCGATCCTCCACGAGACGCTCGTGTGGCGACCTGTCGCGATCGGCCTGGGCGCAGCGCTCGCATTCACGCTGTTGTGGAGACGCACCCACCCTCTCGCCATGATCGCCGTAGCCTTCGGCGCTCTAACCGCGATCGACGTTGCCTCTTCGCTCGCCGTCGACGAACCCGTCGAGCTGTACAGCGCTGCCTTGGTGCTGCTGCTCGTCTATGCCCTGTTCCGTTGGGGCGCTGGCCAAGAGGCAGTCATCGGGTCGGCGGTCATGCTGCTGGCGTTGGTCACTGGCTTCGTCACCGATTTCACCGGTATTGGCGATGTGATTGGGGGGACCATCGTCTTGCTGGTCCCTGCCGTGCTCGGGTTCTCGATCCGTGCCCAGGGCACCGCCCGGCACCAACGGGTGGAGCAGTCCAAGCTCCAAGAACGCCAGCAATTGGCTCGTGAACTGCATGACACCGTCGCCCATCACGTTTCCGCTATCGCCATCCAAGCTCAAGCGGGCCGGTTCCTCGCCAGGTCGTCGTCCCTCCAAGGAGCCGCTGACGCGCTCGAAGTCATCGAGGAAGAGGCATCGCGAACACTCGCCGAGATGCGCTCCATGGTTGGCATCCTCCGAGACGGCGACAAGCAGCCCGATATGGCTCCCCAACCCGGCATCGCCGACATCGAACAGCTGGCCAACCCGACCGCACCCGATGGGCCCCGCATCCACGTTGAACTGTCCGGTGACCTCGAGCACCTTCGGCCCTCAGTCCAGGCCGCGATGTATCGGCTCNNTCAGGAATCGATCACCAACGCCATGCGCCACGCTCGACACGCCACTCGCGTTGACGTCCGGGTCGACGCAGATGCCGAAACGGTGCGCCTGACCGTCAACGACAACGGCGACGCCGGCTCTACGAGCTCGACCTCGGTGGGCTATGGCCTGATAGGCATGACCGAAAGGGCCACTCTCCTCGGCGGCACGCTGAAGGCAGGTCCGAGACCCAACCGAGGTTGGACCGTCCAGGCCGTTCTACCACGCCAAGGCAACACAACATGACTATCCGCGTACTCATCGCCGACGACCAAGACATTGTCCGAGCCGGACTGACCACAATCCTCGATGGTCAACCTGACATCGACGTCATCGCCCAGGCAACAGACGGACGCCAAGCCGTGGCCCTCGCCCGCCAGCTACGCCCCGACGTCTGCCTCTTCGATATCCGAATGCCACACCTCGACGGCATCGAAGCCACACGACAACTCGCAGGACCCGATGTCACTGAACCACTTGCAGTCGTCGTGATTACCACATTCGACACTGACGAATACGTCCACGGCGCCCTGAAAGCGGGCGCCCGAGGCTTCCTGCTCAAAGACGCCGGACCCGACCTTCTCCTACAAGCGATCCACGCCGCTGCCGACGGCGAAGCACTCATCGCGCCCAGCATTACCACTCTCCTTCTAGCCAGCTTCTCGAACATGCACACCCAAGCACCGCCCGCTCAGCCCATCGCCGCACTCACCGCTCGCGAGGAAGAGGTCCTCATCACAGTCGCCCGCGGCAGAACGAACCTCGAAATTGCCAATGAACTTCACATCAGCCTCAGCACCGTCAAGTTCCACCTCGCCAGCCTCATGACCAAACTCGGCGCACGGAACCGCGTCGAGGTAGCGATGTGGGCTTACGAAACCAACCGTGTCATCGTCTGACCACCCAAGCCAACGACCGACAGATGC
>JAADHX010000297.1 GCA_013151655.1 Actinomycetota bacterium | reverse complement strand
CGTGGCATCGATAAAATGTTCGCGAGATCGGTGGGGCATCTCCTATTTCGTTGTGCGCGAGCTCGATGCAATGGAACCGGTCATCGCCGCCTTTTCGTAGCAGCCGTTGCACCCACTTCGTAACCGTTGGTGCCTGTGTGCCACAGTTGCCCGATGCAGCTAAATCCCAGATACGGAACCGATCCGCTCATCACGCTCGATGGCGACCCGGCATCAATCCTCGCCCCGACGGTGCGTCAGCACCGACGATTGGCGAAGGTCATGGAAGGCCTGAGTGCCGAACAATGGGCTACGCAGAGCCGCTGCGACGAGTGGACCGTTCAGGAGGTACTTGTTCACCTGACTGGTACTAACGCGTTCTGGACTATGTCGGTTGCTGCCGGTGTTAAGGGCGAGCCGTCGCGTTTCTTGACCACGTTCGATCCGGTAGTCACACCCGCCCAGATTGTTGCAAGTACACCAGAGGCGTCTCCAGAAGAATCGCTCGAGGGTTTCGTTCGGTCCGTTGAGGGCTTCGACTCCGTCCTCGAATCGCTCGACGAATCCGACTGGCTGAAACTGGCCGAATCACCTCCGGGACATGTGAGCATCGCCACCGTTGCCCATCACGCTCTATGGGACTCTTGGGTTCATGAGCGCGACATCATGTTGCCACTCGGTCTTACGCCCGCCGAGGAGCCCGACGAGATCGCGGCATGTCTTCGGTATGTGGCGGCCATAGGCCCGTCATTTGCGATAAGCGCAGGTAACGGGATTAGCGGCGAGTACGCCGTAGTCGCCACCGATCCTGACGTGCGCGCCGTGGTTGAAGCATCAAACTCCGTTCATGTGCGCGAGGGATCATCGGATGCCGAACTGCAACTCGTTGGCCGCGCTGTCGACCTGATAGACGCATTAAGTATTCGTTCTAGGCTGAGCCAGGACGTCCCGGCGGACTCGTCGTGGATGCTCCGTGGTCTGCAAGAAGTGTTCGACAATGAGGTTGACCAACGTGAGTGCATCTAAGTACGTTCGCCTATTTGGTGTAGGCCTCGCTTTTTCCTTCATCGCCGCGTCCTGTAGTGGGAGCGGCGACGACACTGCAACCCGAAGCGATTCCGACTCCGAAGCGTCGACGGCACCGAGTGCTGGAGATGATTCTTCAGACGATGCATCTGCTGATGGCGATGCCGCAATTGGTCCGGTGGATGGGCTGATCACAGTGGGCGCCGGACTTGGGCTAGGACTCTTCGGTATCGACCGCACTAGTGGCGAGGCGGTCGAGTTCGCTAGCGAGGCCTCGATCGGGTTCCTTGATCGCCAGACTGATCTCGTCTTGAGAGATGGCGCCGCGTTTACGCTCGGCTTCACTCAACGTGAGGGGCAGAGCTTCTCCAACGATGTGAGTGTCGTCAAAATCGACCTCGAGACGACCGAGGTTCTGAAGCTTGTCGACCTTGGTTTCGACCGGGAAACCGACGACAGCGAGACCTCGATCTCGTATTCGTTCGAGGCTGTGCTCGCCGATTCGGTTGTGGTGAGATCTGGCGAGTTCGGTGGCGACGACACCTACCGCGTGTATGACAGCACGACTGGGGCCGAGCTGAGCTCCTTCGCTACCCCTGCCTATGAAAAAGACCACGACACTGGGAGTTGTTCTGGCACCGTCAGCAGGCTCGCCGGATTGTCTGATGGTCGATTGGTCGGGATCGCCTTGGGCTCGGTGGCCATCATCGACCCGGCAACGGGCGAGGTCGAGCTGATGCGCGATTGTGATGTTCCGTCGCCTGAGCTGAGCGACTTTGTGTCGATTGCCGACTTCGGCGACTACGCAGTGTTCAACAGCGGCGGCGTGCCAACCGACGAAGATATCGATCGTTTCTTGGGAACCGAACTCGAAGTCTCCAGCGGTTTTGTAGAAGGCGACGGCGATCTGTGGTGGCTCAACGTTTCATCAAGGTCGAGCAACGACGTCAGGGTCATTGTTGGCGGCGTTGTGCAGTTCGACCTGGCGACGCAGAGCGTTGAAGCCGTGTATGGGCTCGGTGAGTTCATCGGCGAATACACCGAGTGCCCCGATGCAGACGGTGTCTGCAATCTACAGACAGTCGAACAGGCACAGCTGCGGTTTATCGACGGTCGGCTGGTGATGGCCGAGATCGACGAGAACGGCAGAGTGTTGGTGCTCGATCCGTCAAACGGTGAGATTTCGGCAACCGAGATCGTTGCTGGCGATGGTGTCGACTTCACCCGTGTCGATCTGTTGTCCGGAGATCCGGCTGGTGTGTGGCTTGAGGTCAGTCGCATGACGATCACCCAAGACGACGATTCGGGCCGCACCGCTTTTGGTCCCCGATACATCGAACAATTCGACCCGATCACAGGAACCGTCGGCCTGTCCCTACCCGTCGAAGACGTTTTCGGCTTCTAGCGGTGTTGGACTCCGCCGGGCGGAGTAAGAGCGAATTGCGCCGAGGTTCAATCTCGGAGAATAGTGTCGCCAATACCAGCGATAGTCCCATCTCGATGGTCGGGATCGTCTGAAGGGCTCGAGTTGCCACGGAGAACTCGTACATCGACGACCGAGCTTGTTGCCGGATCGTAGACAACACGAAGTGGGTTGCTAAAGGCCCAGTGGGGTTCGAGCCACAATTCCCAACGGCCGAACGCAAAGCTCATTTCGGCTGTGTATGTCTGTTCGAGGGTGTCTGGGAGTTCGTCTTCGAGTCTGGTCAGTTCGATGTATTTGGTGACCAGCGGCTCGGCGGTTAGAGCTAGTAGGGCGTCTTGTTGGCTCGACAGCCTTTCGGGCGGATCGATGATCTGGATAGATGAGGTAGCGGTCACAAGATCTAGAAGAGCATGGTCCTGTCCGTATGGAGATCGTGGCTGGAACGAGGCGGTGACCACAAATTCGCCACTCAGTTCGTCTCTGCCAACGCGCAACAATGCGCCCAGCCTGGTCGTGATGGATTCGCCAGGTTCCATGAGGTGGACGATGAGATCATCAGTACCACCACCGTCGCGTGAGGAGCCCACGACTTTCTCTGGCTGAAACACGACCCACGCCGCCCGATGCTCTCCATCGCTTTCGAGAAAGCCACGCACCGATAAGTCGTCAGCACTAAACTCCGGTGGCCGTTCGAAACTCGTTGCTGGGTCCGCATTTTGTAGGTCGCCGGTGGGTCCGATCGATAGGCGTACTGGGATGTCCAAGCCCCCGCCGTACCAGACGACTCGTTTGTCGCTGTTATTGGTCACTGTGACGTCGACCCACAACCGTTCGCCCGCCGTGAGAGTCGAATCGACCTCGATGTTCAGTGCGAGATCGGTGGTGTCGATGATCTCGACGACCGCCCATGTCCACGAGCCATCTTCGGGAAGGATTTCGAGCTCGACGCCGGGTGACGCAGATGCAGTACATAGAACTGGCGAAAGTCGGCGTGCGGTAGCGAAGCCTTCTCCGCACTCGACAACACCGAGTGTCGGGTCAGCGGTGGCGATCTCGACCTCGACCGCGCTTAGGTCGATAATTGGCTGCAGCTGAATGAACGACATCGAGCCGTCACTGTCGACAGTGACCTCGATGCGAGTGTGACCTTCTTCGACCCATACGCTGCACTGAAACGAGTTACCAGGATCGGCCCGTGGGGTCGGCGATCCACACCAGAGGCTGATCAGAACCACTGACGGACTGCCGGCCACCAACGTCTGCTGTACGAGTGGCTCCAGCTCGAGGAATCGAGTTGATGGTGCGGGGTCTGGGTCCAGATCGAGTGGCGAGGGGCGCCCGTTCGGCAGTCCTGTCTTGCAATCGACTCGCCGACTAAGGCACAAGCTGACGGCACCGAACGGATAAATCCTTCCAGATCCATCGGTCAAGATGTGTCCGTTTCCAAATGTTGGCGAAATTCCGTCAACGATTGGCTCCGGAAGATCGACACCGGCGAGGCTGCCCCAATAGCGGGTACCGAAGGCAAACGTTCCGCCGTCGGAAGCGAGCATGGTGTAGCCGAAGTGAGTCTTGCCATTGATGCGCTCGTTTCCGGCGAACGCCGCGACTATCGGCGCGTTGAGCGCGAACCCGGGTGGGAGCAGTCCTGGAACCGAGCCGAGAAACCTGGCTCCTCCGAAGGCGAAGGCTCCACCGTCGGCACCGATCAATACGTATCCGTCGCCGCTCGGCGTGGCTACCAGGTCGATAATCGGTGCGTTGGGGACTGAGATCCCCAGCAGTGAAAGCACAGGTGGCAGCGATCCGTGATTGGTAGCTGATCCGAAATCTCGAACATTACCTTCGGCATCAAATAACCAGAATCCATCCCCATCGGCGGTTGCAGTTGCCCCTGCGATCGTCGCAAGCTGGCCATCAGGGTGCGAGGCCAGATCTCCGGAGAATGTGACATCGCCGTAGGGAAGGACTCGATCAGCGCTGGTGACAATCCACATGCCGGCGCCTGTGGGGGTCATCGGCGCCGCAACGACGGTCTCTCCAGGGTTGAGCAGGCCTCGTTTGGCATCGCTAGCCCATTCGGTGGAGCCGTCGAGTTTGCCGGGTCTCGAACGAGCGATCTCCAAGATCGCACAATCAGCGGAGGCCGAGCCGAAGCCATCGACAAATGACTGGACAGACCCGGCAGCGTCGACCCAGTACAGGCAGTCTTGAAAGACTGTCCCCGAGAACTCGACGAGAGCTTCTTGGATGTCGGTTGCGGTGTTAACGAAGATCGGTGCCGGTGGTTGCGTGGTTGTCGAGTAAGGCGCCGCGCCCTCGGCCAAATTGGGTGCGGCGATCATCAGGGCGACGAACGATGCAACAACAAAGGCGCCTGCGGCGACAAACCGGGCCTGTGCCGGCTCCTCCGACCTTGGATTGTCCACTGAATGTCCGACCATGAACCCACCCTAGGTGGTTGTATCAGCCGTGTACACCGCACTATGGGTGTCTCGATTGAGAAGCGGGTGGCAAACCGGCGAGGAGGTGGTGAGCAGATTTTTGAACCACGCTGACCAGCTCAAACAACTCATGGCTGTCGATCATCTCGACGCAGAGTGAGTGCTGTTTCCCAGCAACGACGAGTCGAATGCGGTGGTGTGGACGTCTGCCGATGGCATCACGACAATCAGACACCACGTGAGCATCACCGACTGCTCGAGCCTCGATTACGAGCTCGCGAAGTGGCGCAACAACTCTCAGTCGGTTGTGACCATGAGCTCAGCCAGCGCCTCCTCGAAACAGAGTGTCTGGGAAGTTGAGTCGCGGTTGCCTATTTGAAGAGCGCAATGCTCCTGGGGGAGGACATTTTAGCGGCCTCCCTCTAGCGGATATGCCTTGAGTTGGTGGGGAGCGACGTCGAGATGGCTGGAATCCTCTTCAGCCAGCAGAGGGCGGCCGAGCAAACACTTGAGGCGAAACGACGGTTCGAGCGACAGTCCCACTCTGGACGATAAGGGTGAGTGAAGCCAACTACCGACCGCACCAAGGTCGAAGGCAGGCGTTGGGCCGACCGCGCGTTCGCCACGGGACCGCTTAACGAAGGCTGTTGGAGCTGTGGAGATGGCGGGAATCGAACCCGCGTCCTTCGACGTTTTGGTGAGACTTCTCCGAGCGCAGTCGATTTCAAGTTGTCGGGATCGTGTTGGTAATCGACAACCAACACAATCCGTATCTGACTTAGGTGTCCCCACCGACCCGTCAGCTCTGACGGCGGGTTAGCCCCACTTCATGAGGGCACGCAAGCTCCGTAGGGCATGGATCTCGCGGCCAACTCACTACCTAATTAGCAAAGCTAATTACGCAGCGAGCGCCAGGTCGTCGTTAGACACGTTGGCAGTTGTGTTTGTTCCGGCTCTTTAACGTGGATCCGGAGACCACGGCTCGCTTCTCTCACCTCTACTGTCAAAGTCGAAACCCTTCATCCCCATGGTTGTGCGAGTCGCCGAATTTCGACGTCCGAACATGTGGAAAGTCCATTCTACCGGCGGTTGCGGTAAGCCAATGCGCGCCTGGCCTCGAGGTCGGCGTCGCGTTTGGCAATGACCTGGCGTTTGTCGTAGTCGCGCCGGCCTTTGGCGAGGGCAAGCTCGACCTTGGCCCGGCCCTCTTTGAAGTAAATCGACATCGGGATAAGCGACAGATTCTCTTGGTCCATTCGGGCCTTGAGCTTGTCGAGCTCGCGGCGGTGCATTAGCAGCTTCCGACGTCTGTCGGTGATGTGGCCACCTTGGCGTGAAGCATGGCTCCACGGTGAGATGACAACTCCGAACAGATAAGCCTCACCTCGGCTGTCGATGCGCACGAAACCATCCGCGAGTTGAACCTTGGCATCGCGGAGCGACTTGACCTCGCTGCCAGCGAGTTGGATGCCGGCTTCGAAACTGTCGAGAACCTCGTAATTGCGGCGAGCGCGTCGGTTCGAGGCAACGACGCGATTTCCGTTATCGGGTTCTTTAACCATGTTTGTGCCTCGATCTGCGATGTCTAGGCAGTCACGCTACCTAAGCCAGATGCTGTCGTCGTTCGAGTTTGCAGAGATGATTGCTTCCCATTGGTCTCGGTAGCGGTCGTGGTCACACGGCGGCGTTAGGTCATCTGGACTGAGTGAGTGGGTTATCGCGTGGGATTATCCGCCTGCGGTTGCGCCAAAACTACTTAGTGTTGCTGAACCGACACCTACGGCCGCGCTCCGTGACAGTTTCGGTTAAGATTGGATGTCGCACCCCACGGTTAGGTTGTCGATCAAGCCCAAGCGCAGATCGACAGCCTAACTTTCGGCCCGATCTGCTCTTGGCTCGCCAAGGCACCGAATGAACCATGCTGCATCACACATGGCGGTCGCTGGACACTCAAAGTGGTGTTGGCGCAACCGCCGTTGTATCTGAAGCAGTGGAGTCTCGGAATGAGTAACCTCTGCTGGCCTCGAACTACCCGTCTAGGTGAGGAAACTAACCAGCAAGCCGACGGGAATGCTGAGCCAACCAACGCCGAGGATAATCATGGCGACGAGCGCGAATGCCTTGGACTGATCCTTGGGCGGGTGTCCGCATCGTGCGATCGTTTGCCAGAGAGCGTCGAGAGGGTCGCGAGTTGTCAGCTTGATGCGTCGTCTCGCTATGGCAGCGCCTCGCAATACCACCCAGCTGATGGCGGCGAAGAAGCCGAACAGAGCGATAGTGGCGACGACCTTGCTTAACGTTGAGGTGAAAGCCTCTGATACAACGCGCTGCATGACGGTGCCTAAGCCTGACACGACCGCGCCGCCAACTAAGAAAGTCGGAACTCCGAGCGGGTTCTTCTTGAATCCGGCCTGAAGCTCTTCGGTGTGGAACCGAGCCCTCGCCAACATGACTTGCGCTGGTTCGCCCCGCTGGGAGTTGGACCAAGTAGCTGGCGACAGGGTCGAGCGGACCTGCTGCTTTGACCTTGACCTTGATCTTGCGAGTGCCGTTGCGGTCGAGGACTTCTAGCGATCGAACCGCTAGGGCGTGCGCTTGTTCGAAACGTTCCGGGTGGCTGAGGGGCCGTTTGGGCGAAACCTGGAGCAGGATCTCGCGGTCGAGTTCGTCGCTGGCACCCAACTCGTCGAGAACGGCGTCGGCCGCGCCTTCGTCACTCTTGCGCAGCGCCTGGAACGTGTCGAACTTGGCTTCTAGATCATCAAAGAAGAGCGATCGTTCCTCGGCTGGGTCTCCGTCGCTCGCGTCATCGGAGTTGTCTCTCGTGTCTGACACAGCGTGACCCCGTCATCCGCGGCCCTCGAAACTAGTCGTTCAACGATTGCTCAACCATTGGCGTTGTTGACGAATCGATGTCGGTTGGCGCCGATGAACAAGTTCGAAGCTTCCTTTTGCGTACCTTGGGCGGTATGCGCAGACGGAATCTTCTCGGACTACTCCTAGTTCTCAGCCTGGTGGCTATGGCGTGCAGCGATAGTGGAGATGGCGGAGCCACCGCAACGACCGTTGCCTCAAGCGCAGGCGATGACGCAGCTGCCACCACCATTCCCCTGCCCGCCACTACCGCCAGTACAGAGGCTTCAACGACAACGGTGCCCGAAACTACGACCACCACTGAGGCCCAAACAACAACGGTGCCCGAAACCACGACCACCACGACCGCAGCGCCAGGACCCACAGGTCTGTCGTTGCTCGGAGATGGCCTTGGCATCATGCGGTTCGGGGTCGATGCCGAGTCGGCCATCGAGTTCTTGGGCGGAATTTTCGGACCACCGGCCGATGACTCTGGCTGGATCGACCCATTCTCGCAGTTTGGCACTTGCCCCGGAACCGAGGTCAGGGGTGTGAGGTATGGGCCGCTTACAGTTCTGTTCGGTGGGCAAGCCAACGATCGGGCGTTCTTCTCGTGGGACTACTTCGACCAGGGCGACGGCGATGTGTTTGGTTTGGCTACACCGGGCGGAATAGGCCTTGGTGCCACCGCAGCCGAGGTATCGGCGACCTATCCAGCGGCCGAGTTCTTCAGCGACGAGGTGTTCGGTGATGGGTCGCGATTTGACGACGTTTTCGCCACCATGGACGATGACGGAGCGGTCAGGTATCTGAAGGGCGGGATCGGCTGCGGCGAGTGAGGTGGTGCAGCCGTCGCGGCGGCCGCGCGACGCCGGCCCGATCAGCAATGATGCCGTTCAGTTCGGCGCCCAGTAGTAGGGCCAGGTTCAGCAGGTACACCAAAGTGAACGCCAACAGTGCTGCGCCGACTGCGCCGACTGCGCCGTTCCCGCCGCCGGCAACTCCGACGTAGGTAGCGAATCCGCTGGCAAGCAGAACCCAGGACAACGAGGCAAGCAAGGCTCCAGGAACGTCCCACCGCCAAGGTGTGCGGTGGTCGGGGGCAATATGAAACAGGGTTGCCGCCCAGGCGGTCAACCCAAAGAACAGGGCCACCGTGCCGAGAGTGTCGAGCACGGGTCCAGCCGAACTCGGCCATAGGCCGTACGCGAGATAGACCGCGAAACCGACGACTCCCAGAGTGCCGAAGCCGATAGCAACTCCGACAAGACGCACGTTCAGCCACGAACGCGATGTCTCGATGTCGTAGGCCACATCGAGCCCTCGAACGAGGCCGGCGAAACCTCGTGACAGAGAATAGATAGCCACCGCGAGGCTGACAGTTAGTAGACCAGATCGGTTCTCTTCGAATAACCCATCGACGGTGGAACTAAGGCTCTCTGACCCGAACGTTGTCTGGACGTAATCGCTTATAGCGTTGCGAGCATCGGTCGCTAGATCAATTCCGACGAGTCCTTCGAGGGAACCGAGCCCGGTGACCATCGCCAAGGCTGCTGCCGGCAGGGAGAGCAGCGTGAAGAACGACATCGCCGCGGCCTGATCGCCAAGGGAGTCGTCCTTGAACTCAAACCACATCTCGGCGACGAGGCGTTTGGTTGGCTTCCATGCCGACACGGCGAGCGCCCGAAATTTCACTCGAACAGTTTAGAGGCCGAGCCGGTAGGCGAGGCTCCACTAGTCCGAGCAGCCCTAGCGGCCCGATGAGCGCACTAGTGCGCGCGCAGCGAGCCAAGAGCAGAAGCCACAACCCCGGACAAACATCCACCAGGCCTACCAGTTCGGCTCCCTTCAGGCATGAGCGGCTATGCGCCAGAGAGTCGTTGACGTACGCTTCCGGACCGTGGCTCCGCGTCCGATTGGTGTCTTCGATAGTGGCTTTGGCGGGCTAACGGTAGCCCGCGCCCTAATCGACCTCGTACCCGATCAAGACCTCGTCTACTTCGGCGACACGGGCCGATACCCGTACGGCCCGCGCGACCTCGACGAAGTTCGAGAGTTTGCGATCGAGATTGCCGACCACCTTGTTGAGCGCTACGGCATCAAGCTGCTGGTTGTCGCTTGCAACACGGCTTCGGCCGCTGCCCTCGACGACTTGCGTGACAAGCTCGCGATTCCCGTTCTTGGTGTCATTGAGCCAGGAATCGTTGCCGCAGCTCAGGTTTCTCGCTCGGGTCGCGTCGGTGTGGTTGGAACGGTCGGATTGGTTGCGTCTGGCGCTTACCCGCAGTCCGTAGACGAACACGGGCTCGACATCGAGCTGACCACATGCGCGTGCCCTGGTTTCGTCGAGTTCGTAGAGCGAGGCGAGGTAGATGGCGAAGGCATAGCGGTGTTGGCCGAGCGCCTACTTTCGCCGGTCAAGGACGCGGACGTCGACACGCTGCTGCTTGGCTGCACCCACTACCCGTATTTGGCCCGCACTATTGCCGACGTGATGGGCCGTGACGTAGTGCTCGTTTCGTCTGCCGACGAGACAGCCTTCGAAGTTCGGCGACTTCTAGTCGAAGATCGCACGCCTGGCTACGTCGGCCAACACACGTTTGTGAGCTCTGGCGATGCCAACGTGTTCGAGGCGATCGGACGAAAGCTCTTCGGTGCCGAACTAGCTGGCGCCAGACAGCACCGCTGGCCCTCGTAGAGTCAGCACAGCCGTAGAGTCGATCCAGCCCTAGAGTCAGCACAGCACGATTCTCGCAACCGTGCGACAACACCCAACCACACTCGGGAGATTCCAATGCGACCGGACGGACGTTCGAACGACCAATTACGGCCCATCACCTTCGAACGGGGGTTCACCGATGCAACAGCCGGTTCTGTTCTTGTGAGTTTTGGGCGTACCAAGGTTCTGTGCACGGTGTCCGTTAACGAGAAAGTTCCCCGTTGGATGGCTGGTAGGGGCAAGGGCTGGGTCACCGCCGAATACTCGATGCTTCCCGGCTCGGGCAACGAACGTGTGGCTCGCGAGTCGAAGAAGGGCAAACAGAAGGGCCGAACCCTCGAAATCGAGCGCCTCATCGCCCGATCGCTGCGAGTTGTCACCAACATGGAAGCGCTTGGCGAGCGCGAAGTGACCGTCGACTGCGATGTCCTTCAGGCCGATGGCGGCACGCGCACCGCTGCAATCTGTGGCGGATGGGTTGCCCTTCACGACGCCTTCTCATCGTTGGTCGCGGCCGGTTCGCTCGAAACGAATCCCATCACTGATTACTGTGCCGCGATTTCGGTTGGCATCATCGCTGGCGAACCCCGTCTCGATTTGCCCTACATCGAAGATGCCAACGCCGACACCGACATGAACGTAGTCATGACCGGCAAGGGCGACTTTGTCGAGGTTCAGGGCACCGCCGAGGGCGCACCGTTCGATCGTGCCGAACTCAACGCGCTCATCGATCTTGCCGAAGGTGGCATTGCCACCATCATCGAGCTCCAGAAAGTTGCCATCGGCGTTTCGTGACTTCGCTCCCAGAACGGATCGTGTTGGCCACGGCCAACGAGCACAAGGTTGCCGAGATTCGCCAGATCCTTCCGATGATCAACTTTGTGGCGCGGCCGGCTGATGTTTCCGACGTGATCGAAGACGCCGGCACTCTTGTCGGCAACGCCAGGTTGAAGGCCGATGCCATCTGCGCCGCGACAGGTCTGCCGGCGTTAGCCGATGACACGGGTCTGTTTGTCGATGCCCTTGGCGGCGAACCCGGCGTCGAGACCGCCTACTTCGCGGGACCAGAGGCCAACGCCGACCGCAATGTCGCAAAGATGTTGCAAGCCCTTGACGGTCAGACCAACCGCGCTGCGTTGTTCGTCACGGTGGCGTTGCTGCGGTTCGCAGATGGATCCGAGATCGTTGCCCAGGGCGAGGTGCTTGGGGTTGTTGCGACTCAACGGTTGGGGAGTTCTGGCTTCGGTTACGACCCGATCTTTGTGCCCAATGACGGCGATGGGCGAGCCTTCGCCGAGATGACAGCCGACGAGAAAGCAACCATCTCTCACCGGGCCAGAGCCATGAAGTCCTTGGCCGAGATGCTCGGAGCCGCGTTACCAGTGGCGCAGGTCGATGTCCCACACGTCTACAACAGAGCCGTCGCGTCCGACGACTAGTTCGCGATGTTTGGACATAGTGGGGTCGATGTGAGCGGGAACAATTGTCATGCGGTCGCCAGGCGTTACGTGTCTTTCGGTTGTGACCACCGTGTGCTCATCGGCGCAGTAGACAACCTGGGCCCCGGGGATCGTCGGATTTCCGTGGTCCATGGCGAGGCACTTGAGCCCCGCGTCGAGCACAACATATTTCGGGGCGACTGAAATGACGCTCGCTTCAACGAACAGGCCTTGCCGAAATGGGTGACCCTGCTGCTGATAGGCGGTGTCCATCAGAACGTAGCTACCGGCCTGCAGTTCGGTAACGGTCGTGTTGTCGACGTAGGAACCGGTTCCGCCCCCGCTGACGATCGGCCCGCCGACGAGTTCGTGAGCGGCGGTCAGCCTGGTCATTGCGCCATTAACCAACTCGGCACGTTTGACCGGGTCGACCTCGCCAACGGCGTGTCCTTCATAACCCATTACGCCTCTGACTTCCATCCCGGCAGTCCGAGCTCGGTCTGCAAGCTGCCCAGCCTCGTCGACGGCACAGCCGCATCGAAACCCGACTCGAATGTCGATTAACACTGCTTCGATACCGTTTCGAGCCGCGGCGTCGATCGTGGCTTCGCTGTCGACGGCGACCGTGACCGCAGCGTCGGCGTCGGCCATAGCCCGCAGGTTCTTGTCGTCGACCGTTTCGTTGGCCAACAAGAGGTCCGCACCAAGCCCAGCTGCGGCCATACCGACAACTTCGCGTGGCGTCGCACATGTGAACGCGGTGTGGCCCGACGCGGCTTGACGTTTGGCGATAGCTGTCGTCTTGTGGGCCTTGACGTGGGGCCGCAGCGATGTTCTCGGCCAGGCCTCGGCCATGGTGGCCAGGTTGTCATCGAGCACGGCCTCGTCGGCCCAAAGAAACGGTGTCGATAGTTCGCCAAGCTCGGTCATGGTGTGCCTCTGTATCTACTGGTTGTACCCAGTGGCTAAGTGTTGGGGCTTGTGGTGGGGCTAGCCGGGTCGACGGGTACCCTGCACAAACACGTCTGATCAGTCAGACAAGACAGCCTTTCACCCCGATGCTCCCGACGAAAGAGCGCCAGATGACCCAACCGATCACCGCCCTCGACGCATCGGCGATGACCACGCCATTCGACATATTTAGCAAGCTATTGGGCAACCGAATCGTGTTCCTCGGGTCCGAGGTCGACGACGATATTGCCAACAAGGTTGCTGCCCAGATTCTCTATCTTGAGGCCCAAGACGAAGAGTCCGATATCTGGTTGTACATCAATTCACCGGGCGGTTCGGTGACGGCCGGCATGGCCATATACGACACGATGCAGTTCGTCAGCTGCGATGTCGGAACCTTGTGCATGGGTCTGGCTGCATCTATGGGTCAGTTCTTGCTGACCGCTGGTGCGCCGGGCAAACGTTTCTGTCTGCCGCACGCTCGGGTCATGATGCATCAACCTCTTGGTGGGGTTCGTGGTCAGGCCTCTGACATTGCAATTCAGGCCGAGCAACTTGTATACGTGAAGCGGCTTATGGCCGAACGCACGGCCCAGCACAGTGGTCAAACCGTCGAGCAGGTTTTGGCCGACTCCGAACGCGACCGTTGGTTTACTGCCGAAGAAGCGAAGGACTACGGCCTGTGCGACCGGGTCATCGCTAAGCGCGGCGAAATTATCTAGCTCGATCTCTTCGGGGCCCTACGGGGCTGGGGTGCACAGCCTGGTCGAGTAGCTAGCTACCCCATCGTTGGCCCGATCGATGTTGTCGACCTGGGCGCTGGCCTCAGCTAGTAGAGCGGCGCGGTCGAACGGATCGTCTGGGTTGGCGGCGAGCGCGGCCTCAGCTAGAGCACGACCAAACTCGGCAATCGTCTGGGCGTCGGCGGCAACCTCATCGGGGGCTACTCCAGCCAGCTGTTCGAAGTCGTCGGCGAACGATTCGAGCGCCGCGCGCACCGCGTCGCTGTCGTCGAGGTCTATCTCGGCGAGGGTAATGTCGGTGCTGTTCATCGACGTGAGCTGAGAACAGAATGCCTCAACCGACCGACCGCTATCGCCGCTGCACGAAACAAGCAGTAGCACCAGAGCTGTGGCACCCCAGAAAGACCGACGAGTCATGTTCGAGCGGCTTCGGCGCGGGCTCTAAGGTCGGCGACTCCGTGGCTAAGTCCCTCCGGATACCCGAACAGCGCACTTCCAGAGATGAATACATCGGCACCGGCCGATGACGCACCCGCGATCGTGTTGGCACTGATACCGCCATCGACTTCGATACTCACCCTGGCGTGTCCAGCGCTATCGAGCGCGGTGCGCAGCGCCGCGATCTTCGGCTCCATGGTTGCGATGTAGCGCTGACCACCAAACCCGGGGTTAACGGTCATGACCAGCACCATGTCGATCAGATCCGCGACGTGAAGCACTACATCGATGGGCGTCGATGGGTTGAGCGCAACTGCTGCCGTTGACCCAAGCTCGGCAACCTTGCCGAGCGTGCGGTGCAGATGGGGCGTCGTCTCAGCGTGGATAATGAGCATCTCGCAGCCTGCGTCGACGTACATGTGCACCAGGTCGTCCGGTCGCTCGACCATCAAGTGTGCTTCAAACGGCACCGTCGAGTAGGGCCTCGCCGCGGCGATGATGTCCGGTCCGAACGTGAGGTTGGGCACGAAGTGACCATCCATCACGTCCCATTGAATTTTGTCTGCGCCAGCAGCGTCGAACGCGGCCACTGCTTCGCCAAGACGGCCGAAGTCAGCTGGCAGCACCGAGGGCACGATCTGAACCGGAAGAGTCATGGCCTGGACAGTACCGCTCTCGCCATTGGAGCCCGGTTCGGGCCCTAGGGTGGCCTGATGACCACGCCGGACGATGACCCAAGAGTTGCACCAGTAGTCGTAGTAGAACGCATGGCCGTGGGCGGCGATGGGGTCGGGCATCTAGACGATGGTCGCGTGGTGTTTGTCCGGGGCACATCGCCCGAGGATCGGGTAGCTATCGACCTTACTGAAGACAGGTCACGGTTTGCCAAGGCTGAGGCAACGACGGTGGTCGAAGCCGGCCCGCACCGCGTTGAGCCAGGGTGCGGTGCTGTTGAGGAGGGATGCGGTGGATGCGACTGGCAACACATCGCTACAAGCTCGCGAGCAGATCTTCAGGTCGAATTGGTTGGCGAGGTTCTGGCTCGCCAGGCCGGGGTGGAAATCGAGCCGATCCATGGTGGTTCGGTGCCGTTCTCGGGTTACCGGTCGACCGTTCGTTGCAGCGTCGAGCGCGGGCGTGCTGGATTCAAGCGCCATCGCACTGATGAGATTGTCGTTCATGGTTCATGCGATGTTGCTGTCGCTGAGCTGTCGTGGTTGTTCGATGTCGATTGGGGTAGCGCTGCCGAAGTGATGCTGCGGTCTGGGGTAGCGACTGGTGACCTACTGGCCGTTGTTGGGCCCCGGG
>JAADHX010000412.1:2744-4153 GCA_013151655.1 Actinomycetota bacterium | reverse complement strand
TGACGATCAGTATGGCTACGGCGTGCTCGATGCTGTTGGTGCTCTCATGTGGATCGACCGCCGTGAGCCTGAACCTCCAACTTCTCTGTCAGTTCTGCCCGGCCCAGAGTCGATAACGATCAGCTGGACTCCAAGCACCTCCTTCGATGTCTTGAGCTACGAAGTGGTCATCGGCGCCGAAGTGGTGGCCGTCATCGACGCTTCCAAGTCGGTAGCTCAGGTCCAACGTCCCGACGAACAGATAGTTGATGTGGCCGTTCGTTCCGTCGATGCCAGTAGCCGACGAACCGAATCGGCACTAACCACCTTCGACATTGGTCTGGCCGAGCCAAGGCCAGCTCGAATAGACATCGCAGTCGTTGTTTCCTCTGGCCGGGTGGTTTCGTTTGATCAGCCGATTCCGTTTCAGACGGTAGCTCGTCCTGTCGTGGCCGCATCAGGCACCGGCAATGGTGCCTACTGGTTGACAGACGCCGCTGGCACCGTTTCTGCTCGTGGAGGCGCGGCGTCGTTTGGTGACGCGAGCGGCATTGCGCTCCAGGCACCAATTGTCGACATCGCGGCTTTGGCCGACGGCTCTGGATACTGGCTTCTTGGCGCCGACGGCGGTGTGTACGCGTTTGGGGCGGCGGGCTTCTTTGGGTCAGTGGCCCATCTCGACTTGGCCGCTTCGGCCACGGCCATCGTGGCCTCGCCCGGCGAACTTGGATACTGGATCGTGGCTCAGGATGGTGGTGTTTTTGCTCTTGGTGAAGCCAAGTTCGCTGGCGCTGCCAGCGGGTTAGCGTTGACTGAGCCGATCGTCGATCTAGCTGCAACCGAAGCCGGATACTGGCTGCTCGGCCGCGACGGCGGCGTCTTCTCCTTTGGAACCTTGTTCTACGGAAGCCTCGGCGGGTCCGGACAACGCGTCGCCGAAATGGTGGCTAGCGCCGACGGCCGCGGATACACCATCGTTGGATCGAACGGTCGGCTTTCATCGTTCGGGTCGCCAGACTTCGACCAGGCGGCAACTCTGTCGGCCGGCGAAGTTGTGGTCGGAGTTCTGCGGCTGGGCTGAGCCACCGCTACCTTCTGTCGATGACCAACAAAGACAAACCAGCCGAGTATCCCCAGAAGCGGTTCGAACGCCCGCGTGGAGCTACCGAGATTCTTCTGGTGAGGCATGGCGCCTCGGCGGCACTCGTCGAGGGTCAGCCGTTCCCGATGCTCGATGGCCAAGGCGACCCAGGGTTGTCGCCCGTTGGCCAAGAACAAGCTGCGAAGGTCGGTGCTCGCCTAGAACGAGAACGAATCGATGCAATCTACGTATCTTCAATGAAACGTACGCATGAGACGGCGGCTCCTCTTCTGGCCGCCACTGGAATGTCGTCGGTAGTCGACGCCGATCTTCGCGAGGTTCACCTAGG
>JAADHX010000412.1:0-2730 GCA_013151655.1 Actinomycetota bacterium | reverse complement strand
CTCCGAAAACGGGCGGCCCAACAGCACCCGATCTATCTCCAGATGCACGCTGAGCAGCGCTGGGACGTCATCCCCAACGCCGAGCCATCAGACGACTTCACGGGTCGCACCACAGCCGCGATATCGCGCATCGTGACCGAACACCCCGACCAGCTAGTGGTCGTTGTTTGCCACGGTGGGGTGATCGGTGCCCTTTGCGCCCACGCCACCGATAGCCGAGCCTTCGCTTTTGGTGGTGCCGACAACGCCTCGATCTCCCAACTTGTTGTGACCCAAGACCGATGGCTGCTGCGTCGCTTCAACGACAGCTCACACCTGTATGACACCCTAAGCAGCGCCCCAGACCAGATGACCTAGCCGCTACAAAGTGGGGGAGAGGACCGGGCGCGTTCAGCTAGCAGATGTCAGGAAGGCGGCGATGGCTTTTGTGAGCAAGGCTGGGTCTTCGATTCCGCCAAGTTCGCGGGCTGAGTGCATCGAAAGCTGAGGGCTGCCTACGTCGATCGTGGACAACCCGAGTTCGGCAGCAGTGAGCGGACCGATAGTCGAGCCACAGGCCAGATTGGTGCGATGTGAGTATTGCTGCACCGGCACGCCGGCCTGTTTCGCAGCGGCACGAAACAGGGCGATTCCGTCGGCCTCGGTTGCATAACGAACGTTGGCGTTGACCTTGAGCACCGGTCCTCCGTTGAGGGCGACATGGTGGTCCGGTTCGTAGCGATCGAGATAGTTGGGGTGAACTGCATGGGCGCCGTCGGCGCTGAGGCACCACGATCGGGCCAGACTTCGTAGGTACGACTCTCGATCGCCACCAGCGGCGAGCTCGATCCGTTCGAGAAGATGCCCCAACATTGCCCCGTTGGCACCCGTGGCCGACGTCGATCCAACCTCTTCGTGGTCAAATAGGGCCATTACCGCTACGGATTCCGGTTTGAGAGAAGCCATAGCCAGCGTCGCCGCGTGACACGATGCAAGGTTGTCGATTCGTGGTGCGGCATACATCGAGCGATCAGCGCCGACAACACTGCACGGAGTGAGATCGTGGAACATCAGATCGGCCGAGACGATGTCTGCGGCCGAACGCCCCAGACGCTCGGCAACGAAGGCCAAGACGTCGCCATCTCCAGCGTTGCCGAGGCCCCACAAGGGCGCCATGTGGATCTGTTTGTCGAGCCGAAGCCCATCATTTACTTCGCGGTCGAGGTGAATTGCCAGTTGGGTTACGCGAGCAAGGGGTTCGTCGATGTGGACCAGCACCGATTCGGGCCCTGAGCCGGAGTCGAACATCACTCTTCCGGACAGCCCAAGATCGCGATCTAGCCACGAATTGAGAAGGGCGCCGCCATAGACCTCGACAGCAACTTGTTTGTATCCGGCCTTTCCGACATCGGGACGCGGTTTGAGCCTGAGGTTTGGGCTGTCGGTATGGGCACCGACAATGCGTATCGGCGTTCCGGCGCTGGCACCATCTGGGCGTTGCCAAGCCACTAGGGCGCCGCGCCGAGTGACGAACCACTTGCCTGGCAACGACGGCCAAACTTCAGTTTCGTCGACCCAGGAATAGCCAGCCGCCGTCAGCCGTACTGCCGACTCGGCCACCGCGTGGTGTGGTGACGGTGCCGCGTCGATGTAGTCGAACAGATCTGCCGCAGTGGTGTCTGTTGGGCGAACTGTGCGAGCTTGGGTAATGGTCATCGCTTCTATTGTGACTAGATAGGACTCAGTTGTGTGCCACTGTCTAATAATCGGTGCAGAGTTCGAGGTCAGAACCCTGGAGCCAGCCGACCGATTCGTACCGAATTGAGCCGAATCGAACGGAACACGAGACGGGCCGAGGGTGTTGGAGTCAAAGTGATGGGTGACGTCAGAGATCTACTAGTTGTTGGCGGCGGGTCTGGTGGGATCGCCGCAGCCCAGTCGGCGAAATTCCGGGGGGCAACGGTCGCGATTGTGCAGGATGGCCCAATCGGAGGCGATTGCACCTGGACCGGATGCATCCCGTCCAAGGCTCTTCTTGCGGCTGCGTCTCGCGACGAACCGTTCGATGTGGCGATGGCATCGGTGCAAGCTGCGATCGGCGCGATCGCAGCCGCCGAGGACGCCGAGATGCTCCGCGAGGAGGGCATCGAAGTAGTTGAAGGACGCGGCACCCTGGTTGGTCGAACTGGTGGTGCCTTGTTGGGTGTGGAGGTCGGCGGGGTCACCCACCGGGCCAAGTCCATCATTGTTTGCCCTGGAAGCAAACCGTTGATTCCGCCGATTGGTGGCCTTGCCGATGTTGCCTATCTCACCAACGAGACCATCTTCTCGCTCTCGGAACAACCCGAACACCTGCTCGTCGTCGGCGGCGGCCCGATTGGCTGCGAAATGGCTGAGGCGTTCAGTTCTCTTGGATCGGTCGTGACCATCATCGAGGGCGACTTGAGGTTGATGCCCCGTGACGACGCCGATGCAGCGGCGGTGATCGATCGATCGCTCGGTCGACGCGGCGTCGGTATCCGTACTGGAGTGTTCGTGAGCGAAGTTGCCGCAACAGATCTAGGTGTAGCGGCCACACTGTCCGACGGCAGCAGCATCGAGAGCAGTCATGTCCTGATAGCTACCGGCCGTGCGCCCAGTCATGCAGAGATGGGGCTCGAGGCCGCTGGTGTCGAACTGACCGACCGTGGCTGGATCAACGTCGACGAACATCTCCAGACGTCGATCAAAGGCGTGTACGCAGTTGGCGAC
>JAADHX010000187.1 GCA_013151655.1 Actinomycetota bacterium | reverse complement strand
GCACGGCCGATCGCCATTGGCGAATTCCGCATGGATCAGCTTCCCTCATGACGTCGACAACCGAGACCTACGACGCCAGCTCTATCGAGGTTCTCGAAGGCCTCGACGCAGTTCGCAAGCGCCCAGGTATGTACATCGGTGGCACTGGTTCGGGCGGATTGACTCACCTGTTGTGGGAGATCATCGACAACGGTGTCGATGAGGCTGCCGGTGGGCACTGCGACCTAATCGAGGTCACCTTCCACCCCGATGAGTCCTATGAAGTCATCGACAACGGTCGCGGTATCCCCATCGGGCTCAAGAACGGCGACATCACTGCTCTCGAGGTTGTTTACACCGAGCTGCGAAGTTCGGCAACGGTGCCTACGGAGCCTCTGGCGGCTTGCACGGTGTCGGCGCTTCTGTAGTTAATGCGTTGTCGGCGCGTATGGAAGTCGATGTAAACCGCAACGGCTACACGCATCGCCTCGAGTTCGTCGACCGGGTCGCGGGCCACACCGGGTCTCGCGGCGCGTTCCGGCCGTCGCACAAACTTGATCGAATCGCCAAGGTCCCCAAGACCCGCACCGGGGTGCGGTTCTGGCCAGACCTCGACATTTTCGACGGCGAAGCCAACATCAGTTACGAAGAGGTCCGCGAACGGGTCAACCAGATCTGTTTCTTGGTGCCTGGGCTCAAGGTCAGGCTCACCGATCGCCGCCGTGGAGCCAGTGGCCGACCAGAGGAGTTCGTGTCGAAAGGGGGCCTAGCCGACTACGTCGATCTTCTGTCGGGCGACGGCGCCCAAGTCACCGGGATCGTGCGTCTGAACGGAACCGGAACCTTCACCGAGAAGGTGCCAGTCGACGGCAAACTCACCGCCGTCGAACGCGTCTGTGAAGTCGACATAGCGTTGCGTTGGGTCGCCGATTACGACACCCGCATCGTCAGCTTTGTTAACACTATTCCCACTCCGGACGGCGGAACCCACGTCGCTGGTTTCGAACGAGCGCTCACCTTTTCCGTGAACGATGTTCTTAGGTCGACCGATCCGCGCAAACTTCGCAGACTCAAAGACAACGGCAAAGCACAGAAGGAAGACATCCAGGAGGGGTTGGTCGCGGTGGTCAGGGCTACGTTCCCCGAGCCGCAGTTCCGAGGCCAGACCAAACGCGAGCTCGGCACACCCGATGCGCAAAAGATCGTGTACGACGTCGTCAAAGCCAAGATGTCCGAATGGCTAACCGGCAAACAGCGCGGTACTAAGGTTCACGTTCGGGCCCTAGTCGACAAAGTGATCGAGGCCGTCGTCACCCGCGTTAGTGCCAAGCAGGCGCTCGATACCCGCCGTCGCGCCGCTGCGCTCGGCTCGAGCGGAATGCCGAACAAGCTGGCCGACTGCCGGGTCCACCCCGGCGGCGAGTTGCTAATCGTCGAGGGCGATTCGGCCGCCGGGCCAGCCAAACGTGCACGCGACTCCACTTGGCAAGCTGTGCTTCCGTTACGAGGCAAGGTTGTCAATGCCGGCAAGAGCACCGCCAAGGCGGTGGTCGACAACACCGAAGCCGCGGCGCTGTTCACTGCTATGGGCGGCGGATCTGGCAAGGACTTCGACCTCGAATCGGCTCGCTACGAACGCCTTGTGCTACTCGCCGATGCCGATGTCGATGGCAGCCACATTCGATGCCTTGTTCTCACGCTCGTCTATCACTACATGCGGCCGTTACTCAATGCCGGCCGCGTGTATGCGGCCCAACCGCCCACTCACTCGATCACCACGGGTCAAACCAAGACGTACGTCTATAGCGAGGTCGAGAAGGACCGCCTCGTCGACGAACTTGTCAGCAAGGGCCGAGCGCCACGGGTTACACGGTTCAAGGGTCTAGGCGAGATGGACGATGACGAGCTGTTCGAGACCACCCTAGACCCCACCACAAGGGTGTTGAGGCGCATCACCGTCGACGATGCCGCGGCCGCCGAGAACGCCTTCTCGATCATGATGGGTGCGTTGGTCGAACCTCGCAAGGATTTCATCATTCGCCACAGCCGAGACTACGGCCACGCCCTCGACATCTAGACACCGCTAATCGAGTTCGGTAGGGCACAATTGTCCGATGCGATTCTTCGTGCTCATTACAACCGTCGCGCTTCTGGCGCTCTCGTGCAGCTCCACAGACGACACCAATGTCGACGCATCGGCTCCCTCCAGCACAACGACGGCCGGGCCCAGTAGCAGTGTCGCGCCGACCGCGACCGCTCCGTCGACCTCCACATCGACATCGACCACTACTTCGGCCAGTGAACCCGAGGCGACAACCACCACCGAAGTCGACTTCGCAGCGGTCACCGAGTGGAATCAAGTCGTGCACGGTGAGGGCTGTGTGTGTTCGGACGGCAGCGAGTTTGCGTTCTGGGAACAGGCCGCAGACCCGACCAAGGTCGTGTTCTTTCTTCAGGGCGGGGGAGCGTGCTGGACAACCGAAACATGTGACCCCATCGACGGTCCCTATCAGAAGGTCCTCGAGGACGGCCCTAACAACACGGGCATCTTCAATCGCGGTATGGCCGACAACCCGTTCGCCGACTATTCGTACGTCTATGTGCCCTATTGCACCGGCGACGCCCATCTCGGTAACGCCACCACCGTCTACAGCGACGACTTGACTGTCGAGCACCGCGGTGCTGTCAACGCCATGTCTGCCCTCGACTGGATGGTCAGCCAATACCCCGATGCCGCTGACGTGTTCGTAACCGGGCTGAGTGCGGGTTCGATACCGGTTCCCGTTTATGCCGTTGCCGCCGGCGAACGTTTGCCAGGAGCTGCCATCGTCGGTCTGGGCGACGCCTCAGGGGCTTACCCGTCATCGGCAGAGGTGTTTGGCGAGTTCGCCGAGTCGTGGGGCATCGACGAAAGCCCAATTTTGGATGCGGCATTTGCTGAGGCGCTAACGACCGACGGATTCGCTGGCTTGTTCATCGAGGCCGCCAACCGAAACCCCGACATCGACTTCGGTCGGATCGACTATGACAGCGATTTCGTGCAGAGCTTCTTTATCACCTTGGCTGGGCTCGATTCGTCCAGCGTGTTACGCGCCTCGATCGACGCCAACGAGACCCTTATCGAAGCCGCCGGGGTCGAGCTAAGCGATTTCGTGATGGCCGGAACGCTTCATACGATCCTCGGCGGTGACACGTTCTACGACGGAACGGCCGGTGGCGTCGAGCTGGTCGAGTGGGTCGGGGCGTTGGCTAGGGGCGAGCAGCCGCCAGACGCTGGTTAGTTGTGCCGGCCGGTTGGCTGGCAGAGCGAGCCACGCGCGATGCTGGTCCGATGC
>JAADHX010000127.1 GCA_013151655.1 Actinomycetota bacterium | reverse complement strand
AATTGTCGATGTCGTTCAGATCTGGCAGATCTTCGTAGTTGCATTCATGATCACGGTTGGAGAGATTCTGGTCGATCCGTCCGTAGTCGCAACCGTGCCGACTCTGGTCTCTTCGGACGACCTCGACAGTGCGAACAGCCGCATCACTGCCGTCGAGGTCGTCACCAACGAATTCGTCGGCGCGCCGGTCGGTGCCGTCTCATTTGCTGTTGTGCCATGGTTGCCGTTCTTGCTCGATGCAGTGAGTTATCTCGGATCGATTGCTCCGTTTAGTCGTCTTCCTCCCACGAGTACACGCCAACGCGAGAACTCCACCCGTCCACCGATCCGGGTTGAGATGGGCGAAGGTCTGCGCTGGATCA
The DNA here is from genome assembly GCA_013151655.1 of Actinomycetota bacterium. GTDB lineage: Bacteria > Actinomycetota > Acidimicrobiia > Acidimicrobiales > Poriferisodalaceae > JAADHX01. Next base: position 3,186 of record JAADHX010000127.1, on the reverse strand, counting down.
GGGACCACCCGTTCCTGCGACCGCTAACACTTGGCATCGCCGTGTTTCACTCCGGAACCGCAGGCGCATTCAGTTTGCTGGTCCTGTTTGTGACCGACGTTTTAGAGGCGTCGGAGATCACGTTCGGCATCGTGCTGGCTGCATCAGCCATCGGTGCAACCTTCGCAACGCTGGTGGCGCCCCGCCTGGTCGACCGATCCTCGCGGCGAACCGTTATCACCGGCGCGGCGGTACTCAGTGCAGTGAGTGTGCTGGCAGTTGGGGGAGTGACGACCGAATGGCAACTCGTCATCGTGTGGGCGCTCAATGGTGCGAGCGGCGGTGTTCTGTTGTCGATCGGACGTGGGTTCATCCAACGTCACACACCTAGGGACCGACTCGGCCGAACCGCGATCGCATCGCGAATGATCCTCCTTCGTTGTCGGCGCACTTCTCTCAGGGGCCATCGCCGCGGCGACATCGATCCGCTGGTCGTTCGTCGTGGCTGGTTCGCTTCACCTAGTGGGTTCGATGATGCTCTGGCGATCGTTCAGGCACGAACCCGCGTGACAGCGGTTGATCGGGTTGCCGCCTACGACGCGTCACATACTCGAAGCGTAGGCATTGAAGCGGCGAAGTTGGTGGTTGACTAGCCGACCTCCTGGCCAACAGGCCCCTTAGCAGACGCTAGAAGTAGTCTCGCTTGGCCTGATCGGGTTAGGCGGTGGCGCGGTCGAGCAGGTGACGGTTCTTGCTAACTGGTCCCGGCAGAACCGCGAAATGCACCTGACCATCACTATCGACAGCTGTGACGCGAACCACGGCTGAGCCTGCCGAATTGCCAGCTAGCAACATAGAGCCAGGTCGAACAGACTCCGGATCGCGAGCATCTTGGAGCACCGACCAACCCAATCCGTCATCGTCTTGCGCGTTGAGGTCGGCTATTAGGTCAAAGACATCGCTCATGGCTGCCTGCTCCTGTGAAACACACTGTCAAGGTTCATGATAGGGGTTTTGTACGGACCGATACCCGCAGGCTGCCAGCGCCTTGATGCCGAGTTCGAGGTCACCAAGGATCAGCGTGAAGTGTCGTCTGTTCCTTCCGGTTGCCTCCAGCCGCAGGCCGGCAGCGCTGATTGTGCGCGCAGTGATCAGGCTCAACACCGCGAAACGAACGAGCGGCGGCTGCCGAGCTAGTTCGGCGAGTGTTGCACCGCGCAGTGCAAATACCGAAATCCCGTAGCTACCGTAGATGTCATACATACGTTGCGCGTCACTGCGTATGAGTGTGGGGTCCAGGTCGCCACCGCGGAGGACGAGTTCTGAGTCGTCGTCAATTGAGTCGCCCTCCCGAATGAACCTCTGCTTCATGCTCGACGACATTACTTGGGCCGTGTGACTCCTTCGCTGGGGAAGTCACCGGCGGGACGAGTTGCCGCTTCCGCGGCGCGGTGAACGTCGGGCCATACTGGTGGGCAATGAAGAGCCGTCCGAAGTTGTCAGGCGCACCGTTGGCTTACACGGTTGCGCTCGTTGAAGGAACCGCCGACACCTACCAGGCGTTTGGAAAGGCGTTGTGGTCAGAAGACCGCGCCGTTTCTCCGATATTGAAGGAGCTGGTTTTCATTCGAACATCGATCCTCAATCAGTGCCCCACCTGACTGGCCGGTCATGTTGTCTCGGCGAGACGACGAGGTATCACCGATGACGAGATCGACGCGCTCGAAGATCCATCGAAGTGGGAAGGAGTGTTCGATCCGAGCACAATCGCGGCGCTGCGCCTAACCGACGCCATGTGTGGCGACCGTACCCACACGCTCGCCCCTGACCTGATTGCGGAACTCAGAGAGCATTTCGTCGAGGCCGAGTTAGCTGAGTTGATTCTTGTTTGTGGCCAAGCCAACCTCAACAATCGTGCCGGAAACGCAGCCAAACAGCTACTCGGCGATTAGTCGGTACCAAATTGGGTCCCCACCGAGACCGACGCGAGGCAAATGGCTCGCGACGGTCGAGCAAGCGAACTGTGTGGGGTGACGTCACTTCAGGTGGTGCCCGACACATCAGCCTTCGCCACCTGCCCCCAAATTCCGCAACCTGTGCCTAGAAACGCGGTGATGACCGCGGTTTTGGGCACAGGTTGGAGAAGAGCGGGCTAGATGGCGCCGACGCTGACTACCTGAGCGTTCAGTTCGACATCGCCGAGGCTGCCGAGGAACGGCTTGTTGCTAAACACAAACACACCGCCATCGCCCGCAACCAGCAGGTACCCGTCGCCATAGGGCACCATGCCGTTGATTGGCGCCGCCAGCGATGACCCCGGCGGAAGCACGCCTGGGATCGAACCACGGAATGGGGCGTCGAACCCAAACACTCCACCGTCGCCGGCGACGAACCAGTAACCCGATCCGTCGGGGTCGGGTGTTAAGCCAACAACGGGCGAGTTGAGCGTGACGCCGGGTAGAACCTGGGGTACCGAGCCTCTGAAGGTCGCATCGCCGAATGAGAACAGGCCTCCATCGGAGCCCACGAGGTAATAGCCGTTGCCGGTCGGGGTAGCGGCGGCATCGATCACCGCTCCGTTGAGGGCGAAGGCCGACAAGTCTCCGAAGTGTTGAGCGGTTCCGAATGGGGCCACTCGGCCGGTGTTGGTGACGATCCAATACCCAGTGCCGGTTGGATTGGCGGCCATCGTCGTGACCTGCTCCCCAGCCTTGAGCCAGTCGGTTTCGACCTGTCCGAGGTGTTTAGCTTTTCCGAACGCATGCACCCGCCCAGACGATTCGATGATCCAGTAGCCATCACCAGAGGGGTGCAGGACGATCGCGGTTGCAGCAGTTGTTGACGCATCGCCCGCGTGGTCGAGGTCGCCGAAAACAAAGACATCTCCGACCTCAGTGACCACGGCGTACCCAAACAGTGGATCTTCGATCGGTGGTGGAACTGCTGGCGCGGTAGTGGATGTCGTCGACGTTGTGGTCGTGGTCGGCGTGGTGGTGGTGGGCGGTGACGTTGTCGTCGTTGAAGTTGCGGTCGGTGAAGTTGTCGTCGTCCCGGCAACTGGGCCTGTGGTGGTGGTGGTCGTCGTGACGGGCGCGGTCGTCGATGTTGTGGTGGTGGACGAGGTTGTGGTCGTGGTTGTGACCGGCGGTGAACATGTCGCTGGCAACAGGCCGCCGAAGGCAGTGTCGTGGATCGTGGTGAACTCAG
>JAADHX010000032.1 GCA_013151655.1 Actinomycetota bacterium | reverse complement strand
TCATATGCCACAGGTAGACCGACATGGCCATCGAATTGCCAACGACAACACCGGTCCAGGCTCGCTGACCAGCGCCCTTGGAGCTGAGGAACCGCGTCACCGCCGGAGCCGCCCAGATAGCGGTGGTGCTGTAGGCGAAGCCAAACAAAAGGAGCGCCAACGAAGGCGGGTGAGTGGGCGAGTTGGCCAAGCCCGGGAAGTGCACCATGGACACGGGCCAAGGGCCCAATGCGACAGCAGACACAGCGGCTAACCACGAGGTCGCGGCCACGGCGGCCAAGGTGCGGCCAGTCGGGAGTAGCCCGTCACGCCATGCGAAACCGAGAGTCTGAAACATCAGCCAGCCAAGTACCCAGTTGAGCTGCGGAAGCAACGGAACCTCAGCCAACCTGGCGACTTCGAGGCTCAGAAACGTTGCCACCATGATGGCGCCGACTCGGACAGGGTTACGACGGAAGTGGGGCAGTAGGTATGGGGCGATGGCAGTATCAATTGTGTAGTTCGCCAGAAACCACAACGGGATAGCGGCGCCGACCAACGCGGCGCTCGCCAGAGCCATCTGGCCGCTGATGGCTCCAACGGTCATGAGAACTAGCCAAGTTGTGGCCAGCGCGACTGCGGGGGCGACCATGCGCCTGAGGCGGACAGCAATCCACTCGGCCGGGTCACCCGAGCCGCGGGTGTTGTGTGAGTCGAGCGACATAGCCGACGCGAACCCTCCAACCACGAAGAACAGTGGCATGACCTGGAACAGCCATGTGATCCACGCCATCGACGGTGCTGCCTCGAGGGCGTTGCCGCCAACAATGTTCCCGTCGGAGTCGAGCGAGATGGCGACGGCGGCCCAGTGGCCAAGGGCAACAGCCAGCATCGCCAGGGCTCGGTAGGCATCGACGGCCCGGTTGCGATCTGGGCGAGCCGCGGCCGCCAGGTCGCTGGCCTTTGGTCGTGTATGGGAGGTGGTGGTCTGAGACTGAGCAGCGCGGTTTGTCATGCACTCATTGAGCGACATTTCGACGCCGAAGTCTGTCGGGGAAACCCCCCAAATGCCCCTAGGGGGTCCCCAGAGTGTTACTCGGCTGGGCGGGTTGTGATGCTCGAGAAGCACATCTCGTCGCCAGTGCCCTCAGACCACGTGATGTACTTAGGATCGGGGTCGAAACGAAGACCGCGATCCCAGTAGCACTCGATTCGGATGGTGTCATCGGTGGTGATGTTGATCTTGTCGACCGGTTCGTAACCAAGCTGCCAGTCGAAACTCCACCTCGGAATGTCGAGCAAGATAATCTCACCGTCAGTATCGGGGTTGAGGGTGAGCCTGATAGCGGCGCCGATCTCGTGCATGTGGCCGGTAACCGAAACGATCTGCCCTGGGTTTTGGACGGGCAGATCGCAGCTCGAATATGCCGTGCCATCGGTCTGATCGGCGAACTGGGCGGCGTTCTGACCACACTGCCCTAGGAGGAAGTCGGCGATGAAACGTGAGACGGAACCGTAGTCGCGGCCAATGCGGTCAAGCTCGACCGAACGCTGACATTGCGGACTGTCGACGGTCGGTGCATCGGCTGGACACGGGATCTCGGCCGGGCCTAGGTACAACTGGCCGTCGAGGCTGATCATGGTGCCACCCGCAGCCTCGACTGCCTCTGCCGAATGGAGGTCGACGATAAACGTTGAGTTGTCGACCGGTGCGTGGTGGTCGTAGTGGTAGTGCATCTGCACCACAAAGAAGTCGCCAGGTTCGAGAATTTGGCCAGCATCCTCACCGAAGTACGAACCTTGACCACCGGGCGCCCAGCCTGCTGCTCGTTCGGTTGGACCGTCCAACGAAGAGCCACCCGTGTAACAGGTCCAACCAGCACCATCTTCTTCGGCGTCGCGGCGGTCGGCGTCTGGGCGGGCCTCAGCGCTGGCTTTGGTGATGATGGCGTGGTGGGCGATGTCGATCTGGTCTGGCTCGAACCCATAACCCCTGGCCCATACGGTCTCGGTGATTTGGGGGTCGAAAATTAGGCACCGATAGTCGTCCTTGCGGTCGGTCGACCCTTGGTACGGTTCGATCGAGTTAACGACGAGATCGCGCTCTACTTGGCGAAAGACGCCGGGCGTGGCGACGATCGCGGTGTCGGGTTCGACGTCGATCGTTGCGCCCTCGGCAACCCACGCAGCAATCTCGGCGAGTTCGTCTTCGCTAAGGCTCCAGTCGTCTTGGAAGTCGACGCTCTCGTCTGAGGCTGGCCACGGCGGCATGTACCCGGAGTGAGTGATGAGATTTACGTCGGATGCAATGTCGGCGATGTCGGCAGCAGTCGCTAGCTCCCATGTGCTTGACCCAGGGCCGCCGGTGTTGTGACAGCTAGCGCAGCGGTTGGACATGATCGGCATTATCGCGTTGCTGAATCGATTCGAGCCCGCTGCATCGAACACGACGTTGGTAGCAATTGCAAGCTCGACGGGTGCGAGTGGTTCGGTTCGTTCGGTTACGTCGATCGCAACGACGTCGATCGTTAGCGTGAGCACATCGTCGGTGCTGACGAGGCCAGAGATACTGATTGGACCGACGTCGTATGTGGACATCAGAATCGAAGCCGAGACATCGACCGCGAGGTTGTCACCGGTCAGACTTGCCGTACCGGTGAACGTTTCGGTGGATGTGGTTTCGTGAGGTCGCCGGTGAGGGTGATGTCGTAGGCCTCGCCATCGACGATTTCGGTAGGCCAGCCGCTAACGACCTTAGGAGTGAACTCAGCGAAGCGATAGAGACTCGACTCAAGATAGTCGTGCCTGATGCGCTTATCGCGCAGCGATGATTCCGAAGTTAGGGTCTCGACGTTCACGATAATTGTGCCCACTGTCGAGAGACTTGGGTCGACCATGTCGAGAACAATGTCGCCCGCCACCGCCGATGTAGAGCCGACGGCCGTGCGACTAGTTCCGGCCAGGCGTTCGGCTACCGAATAGCTAACGCTTGACTGGTCGGAGTCGATCGAGAAGCGTCGCTGTTCGACTGTTTCGATGACAAGCTCTGGCGCGGCCGGC
>JAADHX010000490.1:1507-4306 GCA_013151655.1 Actinomycetota bacterium | reverse complement strand
AACGGAGTGAGGGGTACAAGCCGGTTAGCAACCGGAGGTTGCGGCGCTGACGGGGGTGGGATTAGAGGGCGGCGGTGAAAAGTTCGAACACTTCGGACCGGGTGGGGTAACGAGGGGTGTTCAAGATGATGAGGTCGCGCAACGCGTCGGTGGTGAGGCCGGCGATGTCGTCGGCAGTCGCACCGAGGTCCGACAAGCTGAGGTTCGTTCCGACTGTGACCGAAAGTGCTTCCACAGCTGCGATGGCGGCGTCGGCGTCGGCCGCAACGCCAAGAGCCGCGCCCACTTGGGCGTACCGGTCGGCGACCACATCGCGATTGAAGCGCATGACGTGAGGCATCATGGTCGACAGCGTCTGGCCATGGGCGATGTGGAACTGGGCCGATATCGGGTGGCCGGTTGCGTGGATGAGGCCGAGCAGCGGTCCCGACGAAAACGCACGTCCGGCTAGGTGCGACGCGATCTGCATTGCGGATCGAGCATCGATGTCGGTGCCATCGGCTACCGCGGCCGGAAGGTTCTCGGCCACCATGGAGATGGCGTGAAGGGCCTGGGCATCGGCCAGCGGATGGTTGGCGTTGGAGGTAAACGCTTCGAGAGCATGGGTGAGGACGTCCATTCCGCAAGCAGCGGTTGCTCGTGATGGCAAACCGACGGTGAGCAGAGGGTCCAAGATGATGGACTTGGGCCGTACATCTGGGCTGGTGAAGGTGAGCTTTCGCTGTGTAGCGGTGTCGGTGATCAATCCGCCGCCGTTGGTTTCGGACGCTGTGCCTGACGTTGTTGGGACAGCGATCGTGGGTAATCCAGGCGCTGTTGGCATTGAGCCTGGCATCAGCGTGGCGAAATCGATCTTGTCGTCGCCATCGAGGTCTGGGGCAAAGGCCATCGACGAGTCGGTCACCCCGGACGGCGCGGCCATGGCGATGTACTTGCCGCAGTCCATCACCGAACCGCCACCAATCAGCACAACCACGGTGCCTTCGAGGCCAAATGCCGCGAGCGCATCGACGCCAGCGGCTACGTTCATGTCGGTGGGGTTGGGGTCGACGCCCGAGAACACGGTCCATTCCATGTCTTGGGCTGCGAGTGCGTCGGTGATTGGTTCGACGATGCCAGCGCCAAGCACGCCGGCATCGGTGACCACGAATGCCCTCGATCCGTGCGGCCGGATCTGCTCGGCTAGGGCAGAAGAGGTACCTGGTCCGAAGACGGTGGTTGGCATGGGCTCAAGGGTGAACGGTGCGATTGGCATGACGAAGAACATAGTCAACGGGCGAACATCAGGTCGAATTCGCCACTGCCGCTACTTCGGACCGTGGAGGTGATATCACTGCCAGCTATGGCAGTAGATCAAGCGACGCACCGATGGTTCTTGTCGAAGGTCAGCCCACAGCGACAATTGGCGAGGTTAGTGCTCCTAGCCGCAGCCCTGCTGACGCTGGCTGCGCTGGTGCCTGACGGCTCGCGCTTCGGAATCGATCAGGTAGCGGCAGCCGAGGTTGGAACGATCGTCTCGTTGGCGTCGGCTCCAGATGGCGAGGGCTACATCGCAGTCGACAGCGCCGGAACTGTGCACGCGTACGGTTCGGTGGCCGACGCGGGCGATGCTTCTGGCCTCGCGTTGGCGCGGCCGATCGTGGGCTCTGCTGTGACGCCCACCGGCCGGGGCTACTGGCTGGTCGCCACCGACGGGGGAGTGTTTTCTTTCGGCGACGCTGCCTTTCACGGGTCGACGGGAGCAATTCGGCTGAACCAACCCATCGTCGATATTTCTCCTACTCCGAGCGGAGACGGCTACTGGTTGGTGGCTGCGGACGGGGGAATCTTTGCCTTTGGCGATGCGGGGTTCTTTGGCTCGACCGGCGCTATTGCGTTGCGTCGACCGGTGGTCGGCATCGCGAGCACAGCGCGCGGTTCGGGTTATTGGATGGTGGCCTCCGATGGAGGGATATTCGCCTTTGGCGACGCCGGGTTCTTTGGCTCGACAGGCGGGATCAACCTCGCGGAGCCGATCATCGATATGGCTAGGACGCCATCGGGTCGCGGCTATCGGATGCTGGCTGCCGACGGTGGCGAGTTCGACTTCGGCGATGCCGGCTTCATTGCCTCATCGGCTGGGCGTGGCGTGCGCTTCGCGGCGGCGGCGGTGCGTCCACAAGGCGATGGTCACTGGTTCATCACGGCAGCAGGCCAGCTCCAGCAGGGAGGCCTTGCACCGCGGCTTGGAGCTCCAGTTCCGGGGCCGCCCGCTTCGCCTCGGCCACCGTTGGCCGATGCGGTCGTGGCGTGGGAACTTGCGGGCACGTTCGATCAGCCCATGGCGCTCCGGGCCAGACCCGGCGACGCCGACCACCTGTATGTGGCCGAACGGGCTGGCCTCTTGGTGCGCTGGAACCCCGCCAACAACGACCGCCAAACGATCATCGATCTCCGGTCCCTAACCACGACGTCTTCGGAGCGCGGACTGCTCGGCTTTGACTTCTCCCCAGACGGCCGATATGTCTACCTCAACCACACAGACCTAGGCGGAAACGTCGAACTGGTCGAATATGACCTCGACCAGACGACTCCTTCGAGGCGACTACTGCTCGAGATCACTCAACCATTCGGCAACCACAACGGTGGCGATGTCCACGTGACGTCCGATGGTCTGATCTGGGCTAGCAGCGGCGATGGTGGTAGCGGTGGTGATCCTCAAGGAAACGGTCAGGACCGCTCGAATCTGCTTGGCACGATCTACCGCATCGATCCAACGCCAAGCGGCGGGCAGCCTTACACGATTCCACCCGACAACCC
>JAADHX010000490.1:0-1411 GCA_013151655.1 Actinomycetota bacterium | reverse complement strand
GTGCTTTGGATTGCCGACGTTGGCCAAGGCGCTCTCGAAGAGATCAACCGCCAACCGTTGACCCAAGCCGGTGCCAACTTTGGTTGGAAACGTTTTGAGGGCGACCAGCTCTTCGCCGACGTACCCGCACCCGGCGCGGTCTCGCCGGTGCACGTTTACGGCCGTTCTGCCGGTTGCTCTATAACCGGTGGAGTGGCCTATCGGGGCTCGATCGAGGCGCTGGCCGATAGTTACCTGTTCGGCGACTTCTGCACCGGCGTCATTCGGGGTCTGCGCCACGACGGGCAATCGCTCGTCGAAGTGGCCGATCTGGGCATTAGGGCTGGTCAAGTGGTGCAGTTCGGTACCGACCACAACGGCGACGTGTATGCAGTGTCGCTCAGCGGCGAGATCAGACGCCTAGTCGCATCTGGCTGACCTGGCTAGGTCGGCGAAAAGAACGCTGTCGATCCGGCGGAGACAAACGTTGGGTCGGATTGGTCCCAGAACGCCAGGTAGTTTCCGGCTGCCGCGGTGTTGATGGCGATGGGCGGCGTTTCAACAACGACACCAGCGGGGCCATACGCTGCCCAGGTCGGCGATTGCGGGCCATTTGCGTGCAGGACAACGGCCCATGTCGAGGTGGGATCCCACTGTGCGATGGTCGACCGACGAGCCGTCATCTGCTCGGCTGCACCGGTCGTGGCGTCGACAGCCCACAACCCGGCCTCGGCGAGCGTTGGTAGCTGCGCCGGGTTTTCTTCAGAATCGCTTGTTTCGAACCCGACCGAGACCACGTCTGGGTCATTGAACGGATCGTCAACGCCGCCAAAGGTCGGCCCGACCACAACAGCCAGACGGTCGCCGTTTGGCGAGGGGTCGAGCTGAATGCCAGCTGCGTAGGCCAAGACCGGAGAGCTGGTGCCAGCGGCCAGGTCACGCCGCCGAAGCACTCCACCGGCGGTGTCGTCGTTCGATTCGGCGAACAGAACCTCGTTGGCATCCACCGGGTTCCAGACCGGCAGCACCGATGTCACGCGCCCTCGCCCAACCTCGGTAACCGCCCCGCCTGGCGAAGAGGCATCGACCACGGCGGTGCGATCGTTTACCTGAACCACTACGAGTGGCGAGTTCGGGGCCTGATCGAAAAAGAGAGGTGCCCCTCGGGCTACCTCGAAATCGGGGAGGCCGTTGATTGGGTCGAGCGACACCATGCCAAACCCGGTGGGGGTTCCCACCAGCGCGTAGATCCGAGGACCGATGGCCGGTTCGACGGCGGAGTCTGCTGGGTCGGGGATCCAGTCTTCGAAGGCCAAATAGTCAGGCCGGCCTGCGAGTGGCGATTCGGATCGGCGGTTGCCTGCGATGTCGGTGACAACCAACGTCCATTCACCGCCTTCGCCGAGTTGGGCCCAAGCAATCCAGCGTCCGT
>JAADHX010000461.1 GCA_013151655.1 Actinomycetota bacterium | reverse complement strand
CTGTTCGGTTAGTACCGCTTCTTCGACTACTTCTTGTGACACAACACGCCCTACTTCGGAGGCATACGAATGCCGCCATCAAGCCTGATGGTTTCGGCATTCAGATACGGATTGGTGATGCACTCCATCACGGCAAAGGCCAACTCTTCGGCCGAACCAAGACGTTTGGGAAACAGGACGCTCTGACCAAGATGAGCTTTGAAAGCATCGCTCTGTTCGCCCTCGCCATAGATCGGAGTATCGATAAGTCCTGGGGCAATGGTGTTCACCCGAACGCCAACCGCCGACAAGTCGCGGGCGATGGGCAGCGTCATGCCCACAATGCCGCCCTTCGAAGCCGAGTACGCACACTGGCCAATCTGACCGTCGAAGGCCGCAGCCGACGCCATGTTGACAACCGCGCCGCGGGCGCCATCTTCGTCGAGAGGTTCGGTGGTGGCCATCGCCGATGCAGCCTGGCTAAGCATGTTGAACGAACCAATGAGGTTCACCTTGATCACAAACGCAAAGCGTTCAAGGTCCATCGGCACATTGTTGCGGTCGATCGTGCGAGCCGCATAGCCGAGGCCGGCCGAGTTGACCAGCGCCCGAAGTGGGCCCATTTCGGACGCAGCACCAACGGCGGCCTTGGCATCTTCGACATCGGACACGTCGCATTTGACGAACAACCCACCGATCTCGGAGGCGACCTCGGTGCCCTTGTCTTGGTTGAGGTCCGCGATTACTACGCGAGATCCCAATGCAGCGAGTTGCCTGGCACAGGCCTCGCCGATGCCAGAGGCACCGCCCGTAACGATCGAGGAAGATCCCTCTAGATTCATGCGTGGCATCAGTCGCCAATCCTTTCGATGATGGTTGCGTTAGCGAGCCCGCCGCCTTCGCACATTGTTTGAAGACCATAACGGCCCCCGGTCCGCTCAAGTTCGTTGAGCAACGTAGTCATCAGCTTTGTGCCAGACGAACCGAGCGGGTGTCCAAGAGCAATGGCGCCGCCATTTACGTTGGTTTTCTCGAGATCGGCGTTGTGAACCTTCTGCCATGCCAGGACCACAGACGCGAATGCTTCATTGACCTCGAAGAGATCGATATCGTCCATGCTGAGCCCTGAGCGTTCGAGAATCTTCTCAGTGGCCGGAATTGGGCCCTTGAGCATGGTGACAGGGTCAGTGCCCACTACAGCGAAGCTGTGGAAACGGGCCCTCGGTTTAAGGCCAAGCTCGGCGGCCTTTTCGGCGCTCATGACCAGCACAGCCGACGCGCCGTCGCTGATCTGGCTCGAGTTGCCTGCGGTGATCCGGCCATCTTCTTGGAACGCCGGTTTCAGGGTGGCCAGCTTCTCAGGTGTACTGCCTTCGCGGATGCCTTCGTCGCGGGTCATCATGACGGTCTCGCCGTCAATCGGGCACTGGGATGACCTCGTTCTCGAAACGACCCTCTTCGGTGGCCTGAAGGGCCCGACCCTGGCTCTCTGAGGCAAAGGCATCGAGATCTTCGCGGGTGATGCCGTATTCGTCGGCGATCATGTCGGCGCCAATTCCCTGTGCGGGCAAACCCGATTCGCTGTAACGATCCATCATCGGTTGTGGAAACGGGAAACCCATACCCTTGACGATCGATGCGCCCATCGGGGTGCGGGTCATGACCTCAACACCGGCCGCGACTACGACATCGTAGGCCCCCGCCATAACTCCTTGAGCGGCGAAGTGGAGTGCTTGTTGACTCGACCCACACTGGCGATCAACGGTGGTGGCTGGAACCGTTTCTGGCCAACCGGCAGTCAAAACTGCGTTGCGGCCAATGTTGAGAGACTGTTCGCCAACCTGCATCACACAACCCATGATGACGTCGTCGACGATGGCTGGGTCAATTCCGGTGCGTTCGACGAGTGCCTTCAGAACGTGTGCGCCGAGTTCGGCTGGGTGCCAGTCTTGCAACATGCCGTTTCGGCGGCCGCCTGGGGTTCTGACCGCGTCGACTATGACTGCGTCTCTCATGGTTGGTCTCCGTTTTCTATGGCTGAGATGAATGCGTGAGCATCAGTGGGTTGGTTTGGATCGGTGGCCGCTGGTGGTGTCGCGAGCAACGCTCGTCAGATTGCCTTGCAGGCGCACCAACAAACTGGCCAGCAGCTGGCGTTCTTGTCGGTCGATTCCGAGGCGAAGCTGTCGCCGCAAATCGACATCGATGTTCGTGATCTGTTCGGCGGCATCGACCCCCGCTTGGGTCGCGGCCACCAGCCAGACCCGTCTATCGTCGGCGTTGGCCCTACGTTCGACTAGGCCGCGCTTTTCCAGGCGATCAACGCAACTTCCCGCCGCGGCCCTACCAATGGCCATCTGCTCGGCGAGAGCGGTCTGACTCAAGGGGCCCTGCTCCACCACGTAAGCCAACAGACTTGCGGTGGTCAGGTTGAGATCGAGCGGCGCGAGGGCCTTGTTGTAGCTGTCTCGCATCAGGCGAGCCGTGCCCATGATGGTGCTCTCGACTCGCCTCCACGGAGGCATATCGAGTTCGTGACCCGGACGGAGATCGTTGACGGTTTCGCTCATTACTGTTTGGTAGCATACAGTCATGCTGCGTATAGGGTGCAACTACAGAATCTAGTAGAGAACCCAGTAGATGAGCCGATAGATGAGAAGGAACGCACATGTCCGATGGTCTGACCGAAACTGAGACCGACGAGTTCCGCAGCAAGGTTCGCTCTTTTCTATCAGAGAACGCGAGCGCCGAGCTGGCCAGAACGCTAGATGGCCAGAGGAGCTACATGGGCGAACTGGCTGCGGCCGGACTAGCAGGCATGACCATCTCGACCGAGTATGGGGGAGCTGGCCTCACTCGCCACCACGACGCTCTGTTTCGCGAAGAGGTGGCCAACTTCCCGTTCATGAGCAGCGATTTCGTCATTAGTCACGGCATGTGCCAACCAATGCTCAACGACTTCGGCAGCGAGGACCAGAAGAAGAAGTACCTGCCGGACAACATCGCCGGACGCACTCTCTGGTGCCAGATGTTTTCCGAACCTGGAGCTGGGTCCGACGTTGCCAGCTTGCAGACCAAGGCCGAACGCGACGGCGACGAGTTCATTCTCAACGGCCAGAAGGTCTGGACCACCATGGCTCATGTGTCTGAGTACGGCGTTCTAATCGCCCGCACCGATCCCGAAGCTGTCAAACACGCCGGAATCTCGATGTTCATCCTGAAGATGGACAGCCCCGGCGTCGAAATCAGGCCGATTCACCAGATCGATGGCGGGAAACACTTCAACGAAGTCTTCTTTAGCGATGTTCGTGTGCCAGTAGACGACCTACTTGGCGAGGTCAACAACGGGTGGAACCAGGCCACGGCCATGCTTATGTATGAGCGGGTAGCGATTGGCACCATCGGTGCAGGCAAGATCAACCAGACCAACTATCGAATGCTGCGCAGCATCGCTAAGGAGTCTGGCAAGTTGCAGGATCCGCTGGTGCGCCAAGATCTGATGAAGATCTATTCGATGGAGACCGCGAAGTCGCTGGTGGCCATGCGCACCAGGGCCGAGATGAAGGCAGGCAAGACCCCTGGGCCTGGCGGTTCGCTCGGTAAGTTGTTCGGTTCGGTTATCCAATGGCGGATGCGCGAGATCATGATGAACATGGCCGGGCCCGCTAGCCAAGCATGGACCGTTGGCGACGACGCCGCTGCCGATATGCAAAGAGCGACGGTCGGATCCTTCAGCTCGTCGATTGCGGGCGGCACCGACGAAATTCAGCGCAACATCATCGGCGACCGCGTGCTCGGCCTACCAAGAGACATATCGGTCGACAGAGGTATTCCGTTCAAAGACCTGAAGGTAGGCACCCAGCGATGACCCTTACTCCAGCCGATGCCGTCGACGTCGACGATCTTGAGAACCCGGTGCTCGGTATGTTCTGGGACCGCGGCCAGAACGACATCGAGGCCGATCTCGCCGAGCTGCGAACTAAGGCTCCAATCAAGTTTCCCGAGTTGCCAGACGAGGTCGATCCTGCGCTGCTCGGCTTGATTGAGGGGCCGGGTGCCTACGTCACTACCCGACACGCCGAGATTCTGCACATGTCTCGCAACGCCGACGTTTGGTCCTCGGCCAGCGGAGTGACCGTTACCGACACGCCACCGGAGTTCAACGAGTTCTTCGGATCAATGATCGCTATGGACGACCCGCGCCACGGTCGGCTGCGTAAGCTCGTCGCCGCTGGATTCACCC
>JAADHX010000374.1:5117-7573 GCA_013151655.1 Actinomycetota bacterium | reverse complement strand
CACCACTACGGCTGCACCTGTCAGGGTCGACATCGACTTCTCAGATGAGCCTTTCGCGCTCGCGGCCGCACTTGTTAGCCCCGCCGTCGTGCAGCTCGACACCGGCACCGGGCTCGGGTCTGGCGTCATCTACGACAGCTCTGGGCTCATTCTCACCGCCGGCCACGTCGTCGACAACGTCGACACCGTAATCGTCAGGCTCGCCGACGGCAGCTCCGTTCAGGGCGAGGTAGTCGGCAGTCATGCTTTGTCCGACATCGGCGTAGTACGAATCAACGTCGACCGAGAACTCCCATTCGCGGCGCTGGCCGACGGCTCAGAAACAGCCGTCGGACAACTAGCAGTCGCGGTCGGCAGCCCGTTCGGGCTCGACCAGACTGTCACCGCCGGAATCGTGAGCGCTACACACCGGATCTTGTCCAACGGACCCAACAACGTTCCCATGGTCCAGACCGATGCCGCTATCAACCCAGGCAACTCGGGCGGCCCGCTCGTGAACCTCGCTGGTGAAGTGATTGGCATCAACTCGCAAATCTTCACCGAATCCGGCGACAATGCCGGCGTCGGGTTTGCGGTCACGATCGAGTTAGCCAAGCTGGTCGCCAACCAAATCGTTGCTGGTGAAGAGGTTCAGCTCGCGCTGCTTGGCGTGAGCACAACGTCGACGTCAGACGGCACTCCCGGTGCGCTCATCCAAGAGGTACTCGACGATAGCGCCGCCGACCTCAGCGGTCTTCAGAGCGGCGACGTAGTGATCTTCATCGACGGAGAACCAATCAGGGGCAGCAGCGATCTGCGGGCCGCGGTTCTCGTGCGCGAACCCGATTCGACAAGCACCCTGACCGTCATCCGCGACGGCGAACAGATCTCGTTATCGGTCACGTTCGGTCGAACCGGATAACCACACAGAGATCGCTACCAGGGTGTAGCCCGCCGCGGACAGAGAAATCGGAGCGGGCCGAGCCCCATCGCGCTGCCTGAGCACATATCATCACGATGCTCGACCGACTAACAAGACGAGATTGCCCCGTGAACGCCAGACGCGTCGGGACAGCCGCACTCATACTGCTGTCACTGACTCCATTTCTGATAATCATCGCGACCCGTGGTGGTCGAGCGACGTCGGTAACCACCGGCGCCGATGCAACGCTGAACGGAATCACCGTCGAGCCAACCACGGCCGCAGTGGCCACACCCCCAGACCCCGGCCAATCGCTTTCCATAGGCGCTGAAACGGCCTCGCCGGCATCTTCTGACGACGGTGACAGCAGCAGCGCCATCGCCGACAACGAGGTTGGCGCTGTCGTAGTTCCGTTGAGCTCGACCACCTCGATCCAGACCTCACGGGTAACCACCGCAGGCTCCCCCGGATCCACAGTCGCGGGCCCGCAACCAACACTAGGACCCGACGCAACCACCACCACAGTCGACCCGCTCGACCCTGCGATTGTTGGGATATGTGTCTTCTCCAACGGGGCCGTCGCCAGCGGCATCCGCCAGGGCGCGTGTCAGGGGACCTTCACCACCGACCCTGATGAGGCCCGTCGCTTGTCCAACGAACGTCGCGGCGTTACCACCACCTCTAGCACTTCCACGACAACAACTGCGCCAAGCACAACCACCACCGAACCCGCCACCACCACGACAACTTCCACCACGACGACAACTTCGACCACAACCACCTCGACGTCGACCTCGACCTCCACCTCCACCACTCAGGCCGACACCACCACAACTGCGGTCGATGTAACACCCGATGTCTAGCCGAGCGTCTGGCTAGATGTCGGCTAGGTGGCCCAGGTCGTTGAACGCAGACAACGAGGGGCGAGTCCCCCTGAAGTCGATCCGACATATTGCGGCCGGGGCCAGTGTCATGCGAAACATCTGGTAGGTCTCCACGCCTAGCGCCCAGTGCACGGCCACCTTTATCGGCGACATGTGACTAACAACTACGACGTGACGTTCGCTCGCGACGTCGGAGAGATCTTCGAGGGCCTCAACGACCCTGCGCTGCAGATCTCGTGGGCGTTCACCTCCCGGCGGAGCGAAGTCTGGATCGGTTTGCCACTGTTTCCACGTGTGAGGGGGAATGTCCTTCAGTGGCAACGAGTCGTACTCGCCATAGTCGACTTCGGTGAAACGAACGTCGGTCTGCACCTCGAGGTTGTTTGCTGTCGCCACAAGCGAAGCCGTTTCTTGGGCCCGAAGTAGTGGTGAGGCAATCACCAAGTCGACGCTCGTCAGGGCGTTAGCCGCAGCTCTTGCCTGCACCAGTCCGTGATCGTCGAGAGGGTTGTCGATTCGGCCCTGCAGCAACCCAGCGGCATTGGCCGCGGTCCGTCCGTGGCGTAGCAGCGTCAGCACCCTGGCGGCTCGCCGTCGGTGAGGCTCCGGTCGATCCGGCCAGTACGCAAGAACACCCGTCGCCGATTACCGTCGTTGAGTCCGAAGCGATT
>JAADHX010000374.1:0-5099 GCA_013151655.1 Actinomycetota bacterium | reverse complement strand
CGGCGAACCCCGTCAACTCAAGTAGCACCGTGAGGACAATCGGTCGGTCGAAGGCGAGGATGGCGATGTCGTCGAACGAAGTTCCAAGTGCCGGCCACCAGAAGATGGAGGTTTCTGACCAGACTGGGGCCAGCAGAAGGTGGAAGAACCAGCCAATCGGAATCGCCAAAAGTCGACGCCGAAGGCGACGATGGCCAACGGTGACACCCATGATGACAAACAAAAGCCCAACCGAAAAAAGTAGTGTGTGACCAATAGCCAGTTGGCCAAACGGCCCGTCGACTAGGTCAGGGAGCAAAGCGCCAACAATCACGAGTCGGTGGTCGATTGCAGGGTCACGAAACACGACCCACATCAAAACCAGCGACATGCCCACAAACCAGATGACCATGGCCAGTTTGTTACCTACGAATCACGAATCGGAGCTGACTGCTGCGAGCATGACCCCGCACTCTTCGCATTGATGAATCTCGTCGGCGTCGGCCGCCTTAACCCGATCCAGAAACATCGACGAGTGGCCAAGACCACACGCGGTGCATCGTCCGGCCTCGATCCGCCCGATGACTATGCCGCCGCGTGATCGGCTGCGGAGCTTCTCGTACCGCTCTATTAGCTCGACGTCGACCTCGGCCGCTTTCGAGCCTCGTTCGGTCCGGATCGCGCTGCGCTCGGCATCAAGTTCGGCAAGTGCAACCGTTCGATCCGCATCGACGCGGCCCCGCTCGGCATCAAGTTCGGCCGACTTCGCATCGAATTTGGCGAGCGTTGCTCCTAGCGGTTCGGCCTGTTCCATCAACTCGAGGACGTCGTCTTCGAGTTGAGTCTGACGGCGACGAAGACTCGCTATCTCGTCCTGAAGCGCACCAGCGTCCTTAGGCGAAGTGATAGATCCGTCGTATAACTTCTCGTTGTCGGCCGTCGCTTTCGCATCGAGGCTGGCAACCTCGTCCTCGATACGTTTCTGCTCCCGTTCGAGGTCGTGGTGTTGAATTGCGACTCCGGACCGATCTTCAGTCAAGGCCGATAACGACGAAGCCAACTCGGTCAGCTTCTCGTCCTCGGGCAAATGACCGCGTCGGTGCTCGATCTGGTCGAGCCTGGTGTCTAGATCCTGAACTGACAGCAACGAATCGAGGCTGCTCAAGACCACCTCCGAACAGTTGACAAGGTTGCGGGCATGAACCTCGTTCTATCACCAGATAGCCGACACACGGTCATAACGCTGCTCTCGGTGTTGGATTCTTCGAACCCAAGAGCTAGCCGCCCGCGGTCGTAGTCGTTGTCGTGGTTGTCGCGGCTGCGGTAGTTGTGGCCACCGCCGTGGTGGTGGTGGTCGACCCCGTTGTAGTGGTGCTACCGGTGGTCGTGGTCGTTGCCGCCGTAGTGGTGCTCCCGGCAGCGGTGGTGGTTGTTGTTGTTGTTGACGCATCGCCAGGTGCCGTTGTCGTGCTCCCGTCACCCTCAGAAGTAGTGGTTGTCTCTTCTTCGGTGGTGGTCGTGGTATTCAGTCGCTCCTGCACTTCGCTACACCGGACCTTCTCGTTGCGAGTAAGGCCATCCTCGTCGGTTACCTGTATCTCGCAGAGCGCATTGTCGCGAGGGATGAACTTGCCTCTAGTCGGCTCGAGGTCGACTCTTACGTCAGCACATTCGAGTTCGAATTCGATCGTGGTGCCGTCGTCGAGTTCGACCTCGACGTCGCACTTTTCGTCTGGCAGGTACAAGAATCGCCCCGATCGTGGACCGGCCGGAGGTTCCGGAAACTCAACTAGTGGCAGGTTGGCGTGAATCTTGCTCATAAAGTCGCCGAATATGGGGCCAGGAACCCGTCCTCCGGTAACCCCTGCGAGGCCCCAAAGGTTACGCATGGACACGATTTCGGTGGGATCGCCGATCCACACAGCGGTTGAATAGTGCGGTGTGTAGCCCACAAACCACGCGTCGCCAAAGTCCTGAGCGGTGCCAGTCTTGCCTGCCGAAGTCTGGCCGGTTGTTAGCCGCGCTCGCCCACCGGTTCCGGCGCGAACGTTAGCCTCCAAAATTTGGCTGACCCATGCCGCGGTGGCTTCAGAGACGATGCGCTCGCCACGGGGAATGTGTTGGTAGATGATGTTGCCGTCGCGGTCCTCGATGCGGTCGATGTAGAACGGCTCCATTCGGACGCCTCCATTTGCGAGCACGGCATATCCGACCGCTTGCTCAAGTGGAGTGACTTCCTGGGCGCCCAACGACATGGACTTAAACGGCAAGAACCGTTCGTCGTCGTCGCGGCCCATCATGCGACTGGCAACATCGACCACCTCGTCGAGGTCCGACAAGATGCCGAGCCGCACGAACGCACAGTTTGATGACGAGGTGGTCATTGTCCTGATAGTGCCGAGTCGGCCGGGTCCGCGATTGAAGTTGTTGACGTTGTATAGACCCTGAGGGCCATCGTCGAACGAACAAGGACCGAGCCCGCTCACGGTGTCGTATGGCAAGAAGCCAGCGCGCTCGATAGCTGTGGTCAGGACGTAGGTCTTGAACGAAGAGCCCGGCTGTCGTTTGCCTTGGGTAGCGAGATTGAACTCAAAATCGGCGAAGTCTGGGCCGCCGATGAAGGCTCGAATGGCGCCGGTGTCGGGTTCGACGGTAGCCATCGAGACCTCGAATTGACCTCGGTCGCCATGCTCGGCAAAGAAGGCGTCGACCGAGTCTCGCATGTCTTGTTCCATGCCAGGGTCGTAGGTGGAGTAGATCCGCAATCCACCCGAATAGACAGCACTGAAGCGTTCTTCAGCGGTATCGCCAAGTATCTCGAGGTCGAGGGCGGCGCTGACAACTTCGTCGAGGAAGTAGTCGCGCTGAAGGCTGGCATCAGTGAACCGCGGGCTGAGGTTGCGAGTTGGCAATGGCCTGGCCTGATAGCGGTCAAACTCTTCGCGGTCGATGTAGTCGAGATCGAGCAGCCTCGTTAGGCCAACCTCGCGTCGACGGCTGGCTACGTCGACATCTTCGAAGAAGTCGAAGATCGCGGGCTGACGAATGAGTCCGGCGAGCAGCGCAGCCTCGCCGTGGTCGAGGTTCTCAACATCTTTGCCGTAGTAGGTCTCCGCCGCGGCCTGAATACCGTAGGCACCGTTGCCGAAATAGATCTCGTTTAGGTAGAACTCGAGGAGTTCTTCTTTGCTGAGTTCTTCTTCGATGCGCGATGCCAACACGGCCTCGCGGATCTTACGATTGAGGGTGCGTTCGCTACCGACAACGCGCAGCTTGACGATTTGCTGCGTGATTGTGGAGCCGCCCTGGCTAATGCCTCCAGCAGAAACATTCGACAGCAGGGCCCGCATGGTGCCCCGGAAATCCCAGCCTCGGTGGTTGAAGAAGTTCTCGTCTTCGACCGCGGTGACAGCTTCGATGACAGTGTCGGGAATGCGCCCATAGGGCACGATCTCGCGATCGATCGACGTGTTTAACACCCCCATCTGGGTGTTGAACGAGTCGTAGACCTCAGTTCGCTGCGCCCCTGGCGTTAAGTCGAAGTCGACCGCGAGCCTGGCCCGATCAATGGGCGTGAGTGCAGCCTCACTGTGGGGCGCGATGGCATAACCGGCCGCATAAACAACACCAGTTGCCATCACGATCGTGACGACGATGCCGAGAACACGGGTAAGCCGCCAGCTTAGGAGTTTGACAAAGGCACCCACAGACCCTCCACGGTAGTGCTGAGGCGCCCATAATCATCGGCACACCCTCCAGATACGGCATGCTGGGTTCGTGACGAAACACGAATCGTTAGTGGTCGTGGTGGGAGGCGGGGAACCGCCTGCCACCGAGGTAGCACGGTGGCTAGTCGCCGAGATCGAATCCCAGGCTGGGAACAGCAACCCCCCGGCGGTGGTCGTTGCCGTCGATCATGGCCTGGATCATGTCAGAGACATGGGCCTTGTGGCCGACGTCGTTGTCGGAGACATGGATTCGGTTTCTACGAATGTGCTCAAAGAAGCAACCGAGGCTGGTGTCAAAGTCGCGAGGTTCCTAGCCGACAAAAACGAGTCAGACCTAGAGCTCGCCCTCGCCTGGGTCAACGAACACATCGCTGCGCCTCGGCGCGTTGTGTGCGTTGGAACCGCCGGCGGCCGGTGGGACCACGAGATCATCAACGTCGCGGTCATCGGAGCCTGGGCCGCGGTGCACGACGACGTAACTATCGTCGAACGGCGCGGCACGATTCGGATAGTTGTCGGCGGGTCTGGGCCCGTTGTGCTCGAGACGCCGGTTGGCACCACCATTTCGTTGCATCCACTAGGCGGCGACGCTACGGGCGTAAATGTCACAGGGATGACGTGGCCGCTCGAAGATGCGGTGCTGACACCCGGATCAAGCCTGGCCCTTAGTAACGTGTCCGAAGGCGAACGCCAGACGGTTTCGTGCCTCACCGGCCGCCTGCTTGCCGTCGTCGCTAACTGACACCCTTTGCGCAGCTACCACCAGATACCGCTCCCATGACAACCCGACAACCCATGCGATTCTGGCTAGCGTTTTTGGCCGTTGCTCTCGTTGCCGGAGCCTGTGCCACCACAACACCAGATGCAAGAACCATCAGGCTGTTGACCCACGACGGGTTCGTCGTACCGCAGGAGAGCATCGACGTTTACACCGATCAGACAGGCATCAGGGTCGCCATTTTGCGCGAGCCAAGCCCAGAAGCGGTGGTCGAGTTGTTATCTCGCACCCGCGATCGCCCCATCGCCGATGTCGTACTGGGTGTCGATTCGCTGTCGCTAACAAGGCTTGTCGACGAAGGACTGGTCACGCCGTATCGATCGATAGCGGCTGATCGACTCGACCCGGTTCTGATGGTCGACGACGATCGCATGACACCGGTAAGCACCCTCGATGTTTGCCTCAACGTCGATGCTGAGTTCTATCGGCCAGAACCACCGACCCAAGCCGAACTCGACGATCTGGCGGTGCGGGAGGCCGCTCTGCCAGAAGGCGCCGAGTTAGCTGTCCCCGAGGAGGAAGAGGAGGTCGATGCGGGTCCGGTACAACCGCGTTCGATCCTCGACCTCACCACCGCTGACCACGCCGACCAGTTGGTCATACCCGACCCTCAC
>JAADHX010000051.1 GCA_013151655.1 Actinomycetota bacterium | reverse complement strand
TCGACACCAAGTTGGCTGCGTACCTGATCGACCCCGCCGACTCCAACTACGACCTCAACTCGCTGTTACTTCGGTATTGCCAGATGGAGATTGCCGGCGACGACAGTGGGTCGGACGGACAACTTTCGTTCGGCGAGGATGCGTCGCATCCGTCGTTGATCGCTGCTCGCGAAGCCCTAGCGGTCGACAAACTTGCTCCGATCCTCGACGAAGTCATGCGCCAACGAGGCATGAGAAAGCTCTATGACGACATCGAGCGACCGCTGGTCAGGGTTCTGGCCAAGATGGAACAATTGGGCGTCGGAGTCGACGTTGGCGAACTTGAGCGACTACGAGACGACCTCGTCAGCGAGTGCGACCGGCTCGAGGCTGCCATCAAAGAACAGGCTGGCCGCGACTTCAACGTCAACTCCACGAAGCAGCTACGAGAGGTCCTGTTCGAGGAACTCGAGTTAACTCCACAGAAGAAAACCAAAACCGGCTACTCCACCGATGCAGCGTCGCTTGAGAAGATTCGCGATCAGCACCCAATCGTCGATTACCTACTCAGCTATCGCGAGGTCGAGAAGCTCCGGTCGACTTATGGCCAAGGTCTGCTTGAGGTCGTCGGTGCCGACAGTCGCATTCATGCCACGTTCAATCAGACCGTGGCGCGTACGGGTCGGCTCTCTTCAGAGGACCCGAACCTTCACAACATTCCCGTGAGATCAGAACGCGGCCGCGAGTTTCGTCGAGCCTTTGTGCCTAAGGATGGCTGGAAGTTGTTGGTGGCCGACTACAACCAGATCGAGCTGCGCGTTATCGCCCATCTGGCCGAGGATCCGGGGCTGATCAGCGCCTTCGATTCGGGCCAAGATATTCATAGCGCAACTGCGGCTTCAATCTTTGGCGTCGATCCAGGCGACATCACGGTCGAGCAGCGGTCAAAAGCGAAGATGGTCAGCTATGGGCTGGCGTACGGCATGGAGGCCTATGGCTTGGCGCAAAGGCTTTCGATCGGGCGCGCCGAAGCGGCCGACATCCTGGACGCGTATTTCGTGGCCTTCCCGAACGTCAGAACGTTCATGGATCGTGTCGTCAACGAGGCACGCGACAGGGGTTACACCGAGACCGAGTTCGGTCGCAGGCGTCTCATTCCAGAGCTCAACTCGCCAAACCGTCAGATTCGTTCTGCGGCCGAACGTCAAGCGATGAACGCTCCGATCCAGGGCCTGGCTGCCGACATCTTCAAGGTCGCTCTGGTTCGACTCGATGCGGCAATTGCGGCCGGTGGGCTAAGCAGCCAAGTGGTGTTGCAGGTTCACGACGAAGTCATTCTCGAGGTTCCGCCAGACGAAACCGCCGCGGCCCGCGAACTCACCGTGACAACGATGCGCGAGGCCGCTGCTCTGCGAGTCGGCCTCGAGGTTAACGTGACCGTCGGCGACACCTGGGCCAGTGCCAAAGGTTAGATCCGACTGGGGTGACCGGACATCTGCACGCGGACCGGGCACCCTTGGAGCGTGCTCAGATACAAACGATTTAGGGTGCGTTTGCGTCGATGGCGACGTTCCCACGGCTCGACCATGAACTGGATTCTGCTGCTAGGCACGCTCGCCGTGTTCTTGGTGGCCTTTTCTTCTTGGCGATATTTCGTGCGGCCCACAACCGATCGACCCGAGAGTGCCGATGCCATTGTTCTGTTCGCGGGCGGACGCGGCGAGCGCCTCGAAACAGCCATCGACTTGCTCGAAGATGGGGTGGCGAGTCATCTCGTGTTGCCCAACGGCAACCTTCCGCAATGGGCTGCGGCGAACCGGCTCTGCGATGGTGAGTGGGACTTCGAGGTTCATTGTTTTGCTCCCGACCCCGACAACACTTGGGGCGAGGCCACTGGTGCAGGCAAACTTGCTGCCGAGAACGGCTGGGACCGACTCGTTTGGGGTCACGTCGACCTATCACGTGCACCGGGCGAGGCTGCTACTCGGCCGATGTTTCGACGGCTCGATCGACATGGTGGCCGCGTCACCGGATCTAACTGCGTTCGAATGGTCCACCCGCGTGTTTCATGAGTGGGTCGGGACGGCCGCCGCCAGGACGTTTCGGCGAGGTTGCTGATGCAGTATGGCTTGAGGCTCAGCGCTAGATGAACCGCAGTTCTTCCTCACAGCCCGCCAGTCCCTATAGCCTGTATAAGTCGCGCAAATCGCGCGTGTTCCAAATCGGCTCAACGGTCTGACCTACTCGGTCGGTCGAGCCTGTCCCTTATTCACTATTCAAGTAGATCTATTTTGTCCGATACCACTACCGATACCGCCCCCCTCGACGATCCTGCCAGCGAATTTGGCACGTTCACCGATGCCGGCGATTACATCCCCCGCACCATCATCGAGGACGACCTCGATGGAATGAGCTTCGAAGAAGCCATCAACGGCACCATCGTCGAATTCGACGACGGCGACATCGTCAACGGCACCGTCGTCAAGGTCGACCGCGACGAAGTTTTGCTCGACATTGGCTTCAAGTCCGAGGGCGTGATTCCCGCTCGCGAACTGTCGATTCGCAACGACGTCAATCCCGCCGAGATCGTGGCCCTTGGTGACGCCATCGAAGCGTTGGTCCTCCAAAAAGAGGACGCCGACGGTCGCCTCATCCTGTCCAAGAAGCGCGCTCAATACGAACGCGCCTGGGGCAAGATCGAAGAGATCAAAGAGGCAGAAGGGGTTGTTAAGGGTCCGGTCATCGAAGTCGTCAAGGGCGGCCTCATCGTCGACATTGGCCTGCGTGGTTTCTTGCCGGCATCCCTGGTGGAACTACGCCGCGTCCGCGACCTTCAGCCATACGTCGGTATGGAACTCGAAGCCAAGATCATCGAACTCGACAAGAACCGCAACAACGTTGTGCTTTCACGTCGGGCCTGGCTCGAAGAGACCCAGAAGGAACAGCGCGAGGCCTTCCTCGACAACCTCAAGCCAGGCGAGCGCCGACCCGGTGTTGTTTCTTCGGTTGTCAGCTTCGGTGCGTTCGTCGATCTCGGTGGCATGGACGGGCTCATCCACGTGTCCGAACTATCGTGGAAGCACGTTGACCACCCCGGCTCAGTTGTCACTGTTGGCGATGAAGTCAATGTCGAGGTCCTCGAAGTCGACCGCGAACGCGAGCGCATCAGCTTGTCGCTCAAGGCCACCCAACAAGATCCATGGCAAGAGTTCGCTTCTGGTCACCGCGTTGGCGAACTTGTCTACGGCCGGGTCACCAAGCTGGTGCCGTTCGGCTCGTTCGTTCAAGTCGGCGATGGCATCGAAGGCCTGGTCCACATCTCAGAAATGTCGGCACACCACGTCGACCTTCCCGAGCAGGTGGTTACGCCCGGCGAAGAGTTGTGGGTCAAGATCATCGACCTCGACCTTCAGCGTCGACGCATCAGCTTGTCGATCAAACAGGCCGCCGAAGGTGGTGTTGTGGCCGCCGAATACCAGGACGCATTCGGAGTCGACAAGTACGACTCCGACGGTAACTACGTCGGCGACGAGAGCTTGTCGACCAACGAAGAAGGCGTCGTCGACTACACCGAAGAAGCCCGCCAAGCCTGGCGCGAGTACTACGAACAGTACGGCGAAGAGGCCTACCGTCAAGCAGTGTCCGAATATGGCGCCGGCGACGACCCCGCAGGCGTCCTCGATGACGAACCTGCTGCCGAGGATCCAGCGGCCGAGGATCCTTCTGCCGAAGAACCTGCTGCCGCTGAAGCCTCCGATGCTGGGGTTTCCGATACTGAAGCATCCGGTACTGGGGCCGAAGCTGCTGAAGCATCAGCTGCTGAAGTCCCCGCAGAAGCCGCTCCTGACGAAGAAGCAGCAACCGATTCCGGGAGCTGACACATGGTCGCCGTCGGGTTAACGGGCGGCATCGGAAGCGGAAAGTCAACGGTTGGCGCGGCGCTCCTTGCGAGGGGCGCCGTGCTCGTTGATGCCGACGCCATCGCCAGGTCCCTTCAGGAACCCGGCATGGCTGTGTTTGTCGCGATGGTCGACCGTTTCGGCGAATCAATTGTCGGCGTCGACGGGCGACTCGATCGCCAAGCAGTCGCCGCAATCGTGTTTAACGATACCGAAGCGCTCGACGATCTAAACCGCATCGTCCATCCCGAAGTGGGTGAAGCAATCATGACCGCGATCGCGGCAACAAACGACGATGACCTCGTGGTTCTCGATATTCCGTTATTGGTTGAGGGGATCCTCAAGACAGGCAAGTCGAACTACGACCTGGCCGGAATCTTGGTAGTCGATTGCCCAGTTGACGTTCAGGTCGAGCGGCTCACCTCAAGTCGAGGTCTCAGCGCCGACGATGCAAAGTCTCGTATCTCCAACCAGGCCAGTCGCGAAGAACGGGCATCTGTGGCCGACTTCACTATCGACAACAGTGGGCCGCTCGATGCGCTCGATGCCCAAATCGATGCTGCTTGGACGTGGATGACCAACCTCGGCTCGACCCAAAACGAAGTGAGCATGACCGCTGACGCCAACGATCCAGATCTGACCGCATCCGCAGTTGCTTGGGACCTGTCGACAATTGTCGAACCCGAAGGCGCTGCTGGTGTTGAGGCGCTGTTGGAAGCGGCTGGAGTTGTGGCTGACAACATCGCCGCCTATCGAGGCCGGATCGCCGAGCTCGACGCCGACGAATTCGCAACCTTGATGCGTCTTGTCGAACAGCACCACGAACACGTGACACGCGCCGCCTCGTATGCGCAGTTGCGGTTCGCGGTCGACACCACCGATGGCGCGTTGTTCCAAAGTGTCC
>JAADHX010000293.1 GCA_013151655.1 Actinomycetota bacterium | reverse complement strand
TACACGGTTCTTCTAGATGCCGATGGCAACGTGCTTAGCCGAGTCGCGGGTAGCCGGTCAGCGGCTGACATCTCGGCCTGGCTCACCCAACACCTCAGCTAACTCGCTTCCCCAGGCGTTTGTGTATGAATTTTCGGTTATATGCGCCGATATTTCACATACAAACGGGGGGACAGGGGCTGGGGTTAGAGCCAGGTTGCGGGCAGAGTTGTGTGGTCGGTGACCGCGGCGTCGTCGCCGAACACAACGAAACGATCGAATCCGCGCAGGAACCAACGGTCGTACGACCGTGCCATTGAATTGCGCGAGCCCAGCTTCGAGAGCTTCGGCCGACACGAGGTCAAGGTTGTCGGTCGGCTCGTCGAGCAACAGCAGGGTTGCCCCTGACAGTTCGAGTAGCAAGATCTGGAAGCGGGCCTGTTGGCCGCCAGACAACGTCTCGAACTGCTGCGTGGCACAATTCTGGAGCTCGTATCGACGCAGCATGCCCATCGCCCTGCGGAGCACGACATCGTGGCTGTGCAAGATGTCGACTAGCTCTTTCCCGAACCACTCCGGGTGCTCATGCGTCTGGTGGAACAGCCCGGCCACAACGTTCGCGCCGAGCCGGCAGACCCCCGAGTGTGATGGTGGGTCTCGATCGGAACGACCCGCTGCGTCGAGTAGGCGCAGGAAATGGCTCTTGCCGACACCGTTGCCGCCGAGGACCGCGACTCGTTCGCCATACCAGAGCTCAAGATCGAACGGGTCGGTGAGGCCAGCGATTTCGAGGTTTTCGCAGATCACCGCGCGCTTGCCAGTTCTCGCCCCACGCAAGCGAACGTCGATCGCCTGTTCTCGGACATCTGGCGGGCGCTCGTTCTTCTCGACGAAGTGGCGCAGACGAGTCTCAGCGGCCTTCAGCCTCGGCGCGAATGTTTGGCTGATCTTCGCGCGGGTTCGCATTTCGACGACAAGTTCTTCGAGCTTGCGTCGCTCGTCGTCGTACATCGCGCGGTCGTGTTCGCGCTTGTCGGTTTGGCGAACCTTGGCTGCGGCGTAGGTGTCGAACGATGCGCCGTGCGTCCACGAACCCCACGCTTCGATCGTGACGATCTTGGTTGCGGTCGCAGCAAGCAACTCGCGGTCATGGCTGATGAAGAGAACGGTCTTACGAGTGTCGTTGAGTTCGCGCTCGAGCCATCGTTTGCCGGGGACGTCGAGGAAGTTGTCGGGCTCGTCGAGCACGAGGATGTCGAACTCGCTTCGCAACAGCGCCTCAAGTGCTAACCGTTTCTGTTCACCCCCGCTGAGTGTGCGAAGCGCGCGGTTTCGCACGTCGTTGAATGATTCCCCCAGGGCGCGTGTGACGTATTCGCTCCAGGACACTTCGATGTCGTACCCACCTGCATCGCCCCACACCGCGAGTGCATCGGCATAGGCCATCGGATCATCGTTGAGTCGTAACTCTGATGTGGCGAGGGCTGCTGCAGCATCCTGTATACGAGGCGGAGCGAGCGAGACTAGGAGTTCGCCAACTGTGCTTGCCGAGTGCGCCGCCGTTCCGACAAGTTGGTGCATCACTCCGAGCTGACCGTCGACGCTGATGGTCCCGTCGCTCGGGTCGAGGTCGCCGGTGATCAGTTTCAACAGTGTTGTCTTGCCCACTCCGTTCGCGCCGATGAGTGCGACGCGTTCGCCATTCCCGACTCGAAACCCGACGTCACGGAATAATTCGTCGCCGCCTGGCGGACTCCAAGCAAGATGACTGACCGATATTGCTCCCACGGGCGCAGGAGCTTACGGAGTGGGATCAGAGGCGGCGCTGTTGGTTTTGGCGGTTGGTTCGGAGCTAGCCGCGGCTGTGGCTCGATCGAGCACGATTCTGACAGGCAGGCCGAGTGCTTCTGCGGCCTTTGCGGCGTCGTCGAATTCGACCTTTAATCGATTGTCGGACACCTTTACTCCGATGCGGTGGCCGTCGATGTCGACAGACGTCACCGTCCGTCGCTGCGGCCAGCGTTTGATCGATGATGCCCTCGCTCCGAGGGTTCCTGTTTCGCTCACGAGCGTCAGGCGGATCCGATCAATCGCCGAGGGGTCGCACAGAGCACTCACGGTGTGCGCCGGCCGACCCTTTTTCATCACGATCGGTGTGATCCACGCGTCGTGGGCACCTGCCCGCAACAATTTGCTGACTGCATGAGCCAGGACTTCGCCGGTGACGTCGTCGACGTTGGCCTCGAGCAATACCACGTCAGTGCCATCGGAGGATTCTTCGCTTGCAGCCCGGGAGCCAACTATCACCTGCACGATGTTGGCGCGCTCAGGGACGTCCGCAGTGCCGGCTCCGTATCCGACGCTCGACGCAGCCATTGCCGGGGCGGCCCCGAACCCCTCTGCCAGAGCTGTCATCAAGGCGGCACCTGTTGGCGTTGTCACTTCAAGCGTGGTGTCTATTCCGACTGTAGGGGCCCCGGCCTTGGCGAGTAGCGCGATGGTTGCCGGTGCTGGGTTAGGGATCGTTCCGTGGGCACTGGTGACGGATCCCGTGCCGACAGAGATTGGGCTACACCAGAGTTCGTCGATGTCCAGTGATTCGAGCGCGGCGCATACACCGACGACGTCGACGATCGCATCGAGCGCGCCGACTTCGTGAAGTTCGATGTCGGCCGGAGCGACACCGTGTATTGCTCCCTCCACTTCTGCCAGTTGGCGGAACACGGAGGTTGCTCTCTGACGAACGCGGCCCGGGATATCAGCATTGTCCAGCAACTGATAGATCTCGCTGACGGGCCGATGAGGATGTTCGTGTGCGTCACCGTGCTGATGGACGACGACATTTGCCCAAGTGGCTCCGACCCCGCAGCGCTGAACTCGCTCGAAGGTCAGGGCGTAACCGTCAACACCGAGCCCGGCGATCGTGTGGCCGACCACTTGCGGGTCGGCGCCCGCATCGACCAAGGCAGCCAATGTCATGT
Organism: Actinomycetota bacterium; assembly: GCA_013151655.1. Lineage (GTDB taxonomy): Bacteria > Actinomycetota > Acidimicrobiia > Acidimicrobiales > Poriferisodalaceae > JAADHX01. Next base: position 1,550 of record JAADHX010000293.1, on the reverse strand, counting down.
CGCCGGCGACACCCGCCTGGCAGTTGAACCAGGCGGCCTTCGTCGGTGAGTTGGCCTGCGAACTTGTCATTTAAGTATCCGGGCGACGGCGCATCCGGCGCCGAACCCGTTGTCGATGCCTACCACGGTGACGCCGCTCGCACACGAGGCGTGCATTGCCAACAGCGCGGTGACGCCCTCTAGTGCTGACACTGGTTGGGACTGCGACTACCGGCGCACCGGTAAGCCCGCCGATGACACTCGCCAGCGCGCCCTCCATTCCAGCGATCACGATGACCGCGTCAGCGGCTGTGACTTCATCGAGCCTGGCCAACAATCGATGTAGACCAGCGACGCCGACGTCGGCAATTATCGATGGTTCGAAGCCGTAGGCCAGAAGTGTCAGGGCGGCTTCGTTGGCGACTGGGAGGTCGCTGGTGCCGGCGGTCACCACGACGACGCTTTTTGTGTGGGCCTCGGCTGGCGCTCTCCAAAGTAGGCACCGGCCCCCTTCGAGTGCTTCGCCGTGCGCGGCGGTGCACGCCGAGCGTTGTTCGTCGTCTGCCCGGGTAAGCAACACCGGACCGGTGCCGTTGGCTAAGAGTTCGCCGACGATGGACACACACTGTTGGACGTCTTTTCCTGGTCCGTAGACGGCCTCTGGCATTCCTTGGCGAAGATGGCGATGATGGTCGACCGAAGCCCCTTCAACGTCGACGAAAGGTAGGCGTCGAAGTTGTCTGACTGCTTCATCGGGCGATGTTGCGCCCGCGTGCACGTCATCGATAAGTGACCGCAGGGTCGTTTCATCCACCTGCTCATCGTGGCATGTATTCATGTAGATCGTCGCGGCCAGGACCAAGCTCGTCTCGAATAATGGTTCGGATGGTTGCCAGCTGTGCGGTACTACCCTGGCCCGCATGGCGACACGAGTTGGGTTCTTCGGCCCCTTCGGAACATTCACGCACCAGGCGCTCATGTCTCAGGACGATCTCTCACAGGCCGAACAGGTGCCATACCGAACGGTTCCTGATGTTCTCGATGCGATCGACCGCAATGAAGTTGATATGGGTCTTGTCCCGATCGAGAACTCGATTGAGGGCATGGTCAACTTCACGCAGGATGCCTTGGCTTTCGATCACGAACTGATCATCACTCGCGAGGTAGTAATCGAAATCGAACACTGCCTGCTCGGACGTGAGGGTCTGGAACTAGCCGATGTTAAGGCCGTTCATTCGATCCCAGTGGCGACGGCGCAGTGCCATCGGTTTCTTCGCGAGCATCTCCCAGAAGCGGAGATTCGCGCCGCCAACAGCACCGTCGACGCGGCCCGGGTGGTGAGCGAAAGTGATTCTGACGACATCGTGTCGCTGTCGCCACGTCTGGCGGCCGAGGTGTACGGGCTCACCGTTGTTGCCGCTGACATTGCTGATCACACCGACAACCAGACACGATTTGTGCTTGTAGCCCGAGATGGCGTCCCCGCGCCGACCGGCAACGACCGAACCGCATTGGTGATCTACCAGCGCGCTGACGAGCCAGGCAGTTTGGTATCGATCTTGCAAGAGTTC
>JAADHX010000383.1 GCA_013151655.1 Actinomycetota bacterium | reverse complement strand
AGATACTGCGAGATCGTGTAGGGCAGCACGAAATAGCCGTCGGAGAGACCTTGCATCAACGCCGATGCGCCAAGCCTGTTAGCGCCGTGGTCGGAGAAGTTTGCTTCCCCGGCGGCGTACAGGCCTGGCACGGTGGTCATCAATTCGTAGTCAACCCACAGGCCACCCATCGTGTAGTGACTCGCCGGATAGATGCGCATCGGGCGTTCATACGGGCTCTCACCTGTGATCCGCTGGTACATGTCGAACAGGTTCCCGTAGCGCTCTTCGATGGTGCTTCGACCAAGACGTTCGATCGCCTCGGCAAAGTCGAGATACACACCATTCTTCAGCGGGCCGACGCCTTGGCCGGCGTCGACCATGCGCTTCGCAGCTCGCGACGAGACGTCACGTGGGGCCAAGTTGCCGAAGCTCGGGTAGATCCGCTCGAGGTAGTAGTCACGATCTTCTTCGGGGACGTCGGCCGCCGGGCGAGTCTCGTCGGCGCTCTTCGGAACCCAAATGCGGCCGTCATTGCGCAGCGACTCGGACATCAAACTCAGCTTGGACTGGAAGTCGTCAGCCTGCGGAATGCACGTCGGGTGAATCTGGGTGTACGAAGGGTTGGCGAATGCCGCACCACGCCGGTGCGCTCGCCAAGCCCCCGTGACGTTGCAGGCCATCGCGTTGGTAGACAGGAAAAACACATTGCCGTAGCCACCCGTGGCGAGTACGACGGCATGTGCCGAGTGCGACGAGAATTCGCCAGTCATCAGGTCGCGACACACAATGCCAGCACACCGTCCGTCGATGTTGACGACGTCGACCATCTCCATGCGGTTCCAGAGCTTGACGTTGCCAAGCCCGATCTGGCGGGCGAGTTGCTGATAGGCGCCGATAAGCAACTGCTGACCGGTTTGGCCTCGAGCGTAAAAAGTTCGACTCACCTGAGCGCCGCCGAAGCTCCGATTGTCATACTCGCGGGCGAACGGCACACCCTGCGCAACCATCTGATCGATGATGTCGACCGAAACCTCGGCCAAGCGATGCACGTTGGCTTCGCGAGCGCGGAAGTCGCCGCCCTTGACGGTGTCGTAGAAAAGTCGGTGGACGCTGTCGCCATCACCTTGATAGTTTTTCGCCGCGTTTATGCCACCTTGCGCAGCAATCGAGTGCGCACGGCGCGGAGAGTCGTGAAACGTGAACGACTCGACCTCGTAACCGAGTTCGCCGAATGTTGCCGCGGCCGAAGCACCCGCCAAGCCGGTACCAACCACGATGATCTTGAACTTACGCTTGTTGGCCGGGTTGACCAGTTTCTCGTTGGCGATGAAGTTCTGCCACTTGTCGGCCATCGGGCCATCGGGGACCTTGGAGTCGAGGGTGAAGCTCATTCTTCACCCTCTCCGTCGAGGCAGCACGTTATGGCGTCGGGGTCGAACTCGATGATTCCGGCCTGCACAGCAATTGGGAACGAAACATTGCCAACAACGATCATCGTCGCAATTCCAGTCGCCAGGCCGCGCCGCCACTTGTTGAACCGAGGGCTGCTCCAACCCATCGACTGGAACAGAGACCATGTCCCGTGGAATAAGTGAATACCGAGTGCGATATTGGCAACGATGTACAACGCCGCTACCGGCAGCCGAGACAGCGATGCATCGATGTTGCGGTACACCGCGCCGCGGACAAAATCGGGATTCACCCATCCCCACGTCAGGTCGGCGAGATGCCAGAAAAGGAACAGAACAACGATGATTCCAGTCCAGCGCATCGAACGGCTGGCGAAGTTTGCCGTTTGATAGTCACGTGCAGCCTGATATTTGACCGGCCGCGCCTTGCGATTGAGGACTGTCAGCGAATACGCCGCGTGGATATGCAACAGCACCGCTCCGATCAGGACCAGTCGCAACGCCCACAGAACATACGTGTGCGGCATGAGCGGCACGAGCAGTTCACGCAGGAAATGTCCGTACCAGTCGATGTCGTAGACCCGTAACTCTCCTTCGTTGACGACCCCGAGATACATTTTGAGGTTGCCAATCATGTGCGTAACCACAAAGCCGATGCCGATGATTCCGGTGATCGCCATTGCGTACTTCTTGCCGACAGCTGTCGAATAGAAGTCGAACAAGAATGACTTTCTTTTTACTGGTGCGGTGACTGCGGTCCCCGATACCGGGCCGCGGTTCAACGTTTCTGCCATGCGGTTGACGATACTCGCCAATCACCCGCGGGTGGAATCCGCTCAGTTGGGATCTACCCTGCTTCGCCGACCATCATGGTCCGGTTCCCTCTAAACAAACTGAGTGGAAACTTTGTTGTCCCGCCCCCAGGAGGCAGAAGCCCGTGGACGTAATCCCATATCTTGCAGCAACCTCAGGAATCGCAGCCCTCGTGCTCGCCTTCTACTATTACAAATCGGTTGAGGCCGCGTCGCCAGGCGACGAACGCATGGTCTTTCTAATGACCGAAATCCAGAACGGTGCCAAGGCGTTCCTCAAGAAGGAATACACCTGGGTCGCGTTCTTCGTGGTCGCGATGATGGCCCTGCTAGCGGCAGTCATCACTCCTTTGGCCTCGATTAGCTACCTGCTCGGCGCGGTACTTTCGGCAACGGCCGGGTACGTCGGCATGACCGTCGCCACTATGGCCAACGCCCGAACGACCGAGGCTGCCAAGGACGGTCCGGGCAAGGCCCTTCCTGTCGCCTTCCGCGGCGGCGCTGTGATGGGATTCTCGGTAGCGGGACTCGCATTGCTCGGCCTGATGTTCACCTACCTGCTCTTCGTTGAATGGCTCCAAGTCGACAAGGCATTCGAGATCGTCACGGCCTTCGGCCTCGGCGCTTCCTCAATTGCTCTGTTCTCACGTGTGGGCGGCGGTATCTACACCAAGGCCGCTGATGTCGGCGCCGACCTCGTCGGCAAGGTTGAGGCAGGAATTCCTGAAGACGACCCACGCAACCCGGCCACCATCGCGGACAATGTTGGCGACAACGTCGGCGATGTCGCTGGTATGGGCGCCGACCTCTTCGAGTCGTACGCCGGATCGATTATCGCTCCGATCTCGCTGGTTGCATTCGCCACCGGGCTGGCAGCAAACGAGGCCAGCGACGAGAGCGTGCTACCTCTGCTGATGTTCCCGATGGCGATCGCCTTCGTCGGCATGGTGGCGTCGATCATCGGTTCGTTCTTCGTAAGGGGTGGTGACTCGACCGACTCCAAGGCTCTCAGCCGTGCACTGCACATGGGCACCAACGTCGCAATGGCGATCACCGCCGTCGCCACCGTCGGCATTGCCTACTGGTTGTTCAGTGGCAACGACCAGTTCCACAAGCCTTGGGGCCTAGCAGTTTCAGTTCTTGGTGGGCTTCTCGTCGGGTGGGCTCTAGGTAAGACCGCCGAGTTCTATACATCCGATCACTTTGCACCTGTGAAGAAAATCGCGCAACAGACCGAGACTGGTGCGGCCACAACCATTCTGTCTGGCATCAGCAGTGGTATGCAGTCGGTCGCCGCTTCGGTGCTGCTGATAATCGGCGGTGTTGGCATTGCCTACTGGGGCGGCGAGCAGACGTTCGTCGACAATCCGCTCGGTGGCGTGTACGGCATTGCAGTTGCCGCAATCGGAATGCTCGCCACGACCGGAGTCGTGGTGTCTGTCGATGCTTACGGGCCGATCGCTGACAATGCTGGCGGTATTGCAGAGATGGCTAATCTCGACCCGTCCGTCCGTGAGGTCACTGATGCTCTCGACTCGCTCGGTAACACCACCGCTGCCATCGCCAAAGGCTTTGCGGTTGGTTCCGCAGCACTTACTGCACTCGCTCTGTTCAAGAGCTTCGAGTTCGCAGTTGCGCAGGCTGACCCATCAGCGGCGCTGAACTTGAACATCG
>JAADHX010000112.1:992-3938 GCA_013151655.1 Actinomycetota bacterium | reverse complement strand
AAGTTCATCAGATGTGTGAAACCGCACACTCGCCATTCGCATAAACCCAACAATACCAAACAAACGTTCTCATTCCACCAAAACCACAGAAGTAGTAGACGCAAATATCACGAATGCACGAATAGTCACAAATAGCACCTAGTGCTCACTTAGGGTGTTGAGGGGCCCTAACTTTCGCCGGCTGCGTCTCGAAGTCTTGCCTTCAGAACTAGGTGAGTGGCTCCGACTCGCCGTCGAGAATTAGCGCAGAGTAAGGTGCCTCGGAAGTCGATGATCCGACCAACATTGGGTTGCTTGAGGTCCAAGGCGGGTCGGCTCTTCGGGGCTGAATCCACCGGCGCTGAGGTCGTGATGGCGATCTATCAGTTGCCTGATGGCGGAGCCGACACGCTCGTAGACCGTTTGAGAGTGCAGCCAACAGTGGGTGCGCGAGCTACACGGATGTCAGCGGGTTTGAGCACGCGTGCCCAAGGAGATTGGTTCAGCAGTTGATCTGGAACGAGCCCGACTGTTCGGCGAGGTCGGTGCTGTCGACAAATGTCAGGCCGCTCGCGCTGAGCGACGAGCCGTCGACAGTTACTGTTCCGAGGTCGGTGCGGGCGCTCATGCTCACAAAGTCGTCCGAGAACGGGTCGCCAAAGTCGATGATGATGTCGTCACCGGTGAACTGGCTGTCTTCGTCGTATCGCGACACATCGACCACGATCGGCTCACCGGCCGCAGTTTCGCCAAACGCTTGGGCCACGAACAGAATCTTGCCGCCGCCGCCCGCTGCGTCCTGTTCCTCCAAGAAGCAGCGCGCGCTGTCGAATTCGATCGTCTCCGCACCCAGCACGAGTGAGCCTGCGTTGCCGGCGGGTTGCTGTGACGTTTCGGCGGCTGCTTGAGTGGTGTCGCTCGGCTGATCGGATTCGACCGGTGCTGTGGCAGCAGTTTCGTCGGCCGCGTCAGCGTCCGGCTCGGACGAGTCGCCCCCACACGCCGCGGCCAATAACCCAAATGCCACCAACAAGGTTGCCGCGTTTCTCATCTGCCGACCTCCGTATCTCGAACGAGATATGCAGACTAGACGCATACCTGCGAACGGTACGGCCAATAGGCTCAGTGACGTGAGCGCCGATGACACTCCCAGCGATGTGAGGGACATTCAACGCTCGATTTGGATGGCGAGGTCTGGGTCCGAGCGGGTCGGTATGGCTGTTGAGATGAACGCGATGGCTCGCTCGATCGCAATCTCAGGCATCAGATCCAGATGTCCTGGCATCAGTCGGTCGGAACTTGAGATCGAACTGATCGAGCGGATGCACGGGCCCGAACTTGCCGCAGAAGTGAAACGCTCGCGAGCTGATGGAACCTGAAACCTCGTTGCTTCAGTTGGTGGTATCTGGCTTGAATCGGGCGTCGATCGATCACATGGTGACCGGTTCATTTGCCAGCACGTTCCATGGCGAACCGCGGATGACTCGCGACATCGACCTGGTGATCGACCCCTCAGTAGACGCGATCCAGATGCTGGTAAGCCAGTTTCCGGCGCCTCGTTACTACTCGAACGACGCCGCTGCGGCGGTCGAACGACGCGACATGTCAAACTGATCGACACCTCCACTGGCTGGAAAGTCGATCTGATCGTGCGCAAGGACCGGCCGTTCAGTGTGGTGGAACTCGGTCGCCGCCTTCTCGTCGCAGTGATGAGCGAGGCCGGATTCGGAGATCAGACCTAACTTCGGAATGCCGATACGCTTAGCTGATCAAGTGGAGGTAATGAATGATTCGGGACTCGAGCGTCTACTCGTGAACGAACGCCTCGAAATCACGACACGTCTCGCCAGCCGGTTGAAAGACGAGCGGGCCGCCAAAGGGTTGAGCCTGGACGCTCTGGCCAAACTGTCCGGAGTTTCGAGGTCGATGCTCTCAGAGATCGAGCGCGGTGAGAGTAGCCCTACGGTTGCGAGCCTATGGAACCTGACCAGGGCCCTTGGTGTCGACTTTTCGAGCTTGTTAGACGAAGACGAGGAGCCGACCCAGTCGATTCGTGAGATTCTGCGTGCAGAGCAGACCCCCATGATTCGCAACCGCGCTGCTGGCTGTGTCATTCGTATTCTGAGCGCGCCAGACGAGGTGGGTCGCACTGAGGTTTACGACATCTACTTCGAGCAAGGCGGTGTGCTGGAAAGTGCGGCCCACAAGTCGGGTTGCGTAGAGCATCTGACCGTTCTTGAGGGTGTCCTCCAGATCGCCTCTGCTGGGGAAAGCGCCGAGGTTTCAATGGGCGACACGATTCGTTATGCGGCCGATGTGCAACACGAGATGAGGGCGCGTAACGAGGCCAGAGTGCTGTTAGTAGTCAAGAATGGCTGATCAAGGCTGCCTGATCAAGGCTGCCTAATCGAGACTGCCTAATCGAAATGGCGAATCAGAAGCCGAACAGTTCCGGTTTAGCGGATATGCTTCCGGTAAACCGGAGGCAGCAGATGCAACAGCGATTCTTGGACCATATTTCGGCAACACTTGACGAGATCGAGTCCGCCGGGCTGCTGAAACGTGAGCGCCAGATCACTTCGCCTCAGGCCGGACAGATCGTGGTCGAGACCGATGCTCACGGCTCGAAGCCGGTCATCAATCTCTGTGCCAACAACTACTTGGGCCTAGCCCAACATCCTCGGTTGGTGGCGGCCGCGAAACTCGCACTTGACGATCACGGCTATGGGATGGCCAGCGTACGTTTCATCTGCGGAACTCAGGACCTGCATCTCGAACTCGAGCACGAACTAGCCCGTTTCCTTGGCAAAGACGATGCCATCTTGTTTGCGGCATGTTTCGATGCCAACGGTGGCCTATTCGAACCTCTCCTCGGGCCAGACGATGCCGTCATCTCGGACAGCCTCAACCACGCTTCGATCATCGACGGCATTCGGCTGTGCAAAGCCAAGCGATATCGATATGCCA
>JAADHX010000112.1:0-971 GCA_013151655.1 Actinomycetota bacterium | reverse complement strand
GAAACCCAGCTCAGGGCGGCGCGCGCGGCTGGAGCGAAGTTCGTCATGATTGCAACCGACGGTGTTTTTTCGATGGACGGATATCTCGCCAACCTGCCAGACGTGGTCAGGCTCGCCGAGGACTATGAGGCCATAGTCATGGTCGATGACTGTCACGCGACCGGGTTCATGGGGCCTCAAGGCCGAGGTACACCTGCCCATCACGGCGTAGAGGTCGACATTGTCAGCGGCACACTTGGTAAAGCCCTCGGTGGTGCGGTCGGCGGGTACATCGCCGGGCCACGGCCGGTGATCGATCTGCTTCGTCAGCGTTCTCGCCCCTACCTATTTTCAAACTCTCTGCCTCCGGCCATAGTCGCCGCAGGCATCGAGGCGCTCAAGCTCGTCGAGGACGGCGACGAATTGCGGTCGCAGCTCTTCGAGAACTCCGCCTATTGGCGCGCCGGGTTGACCGACCTTGGCTTTGAGTTGCTCGCCGGCGAGCACCCGATCATCCCGGTGATGCTCGGTGATGCTCGTCTCAGCCAGGAAATGGCGAACGGGCTTTTTGCCGAAGGTGTGTTTGTGGCTGGCTTCTTCTTTCCAGTGGTTCCGAACGGTAAGGCACGTATTCGGACACAAATGAACGCGGCCCTCACCAGAGAGCAGCTCGATGTTGCCTTGGAAGCCTTCGCCAAAGTGGGCCGCGAGCTTGGCGTTGTGTCTTGACCGAACTAATGAGAGCGCTGGTTAAGGCCGACGCGGCCGAGGGTCTTCGCATGGAGGATCGGCCAATACCCGAGATTGGTCCAGATGATGTCCTGATCAAGATCATCAAGACGGGTATCTGCGGCACCGATGTACACATCTGGAACTGGGACGAATGGGCCAGACGAACAGTGCCAGTGGGGCTGATCATCGGCCATGAGTTTGTCGGTGAAGTCGTCGAGATCGGCGGTGACGTGCAGGACGTTTCGATAGGTCAGCGTTGT
>JAADHX010000483.1 GCA_013151655.1 Actinomycetota bacterium | reverse complement strand
AACGAACAAAGATTCGGTAAACGGGAAGTTTCTGCCCCAGATCACCCAAAGAACCCAAACATGATCCCCGTTGTCGCTACAAGGTGGGCAAAGGGCGCGCGCGGGCTGCTGTCGCCATACCGTAAGGAACAAGCCGAAATGAACCGAAACAGAGACTGATGCTCGACCTGGACGATCTTCTGAATCATGATCACGAGGGTCGTTGTTCCGCCGCCGCCGATTCGTTGCCCCGAGTAGGTGTCGAGACCTTGTTGGTTACGGACCCGCTAAACATCAGGTACCTAACCGGCTTCACAGGTTCGGCTGGCCTTGTTCACCTTCGTAGCGATGGCGAGGTGCTGCTAGTCACCGACGCACGGTATGCAGAGCGGGCCGAAGCAGAGTGCAGCGATCACGTCGCAGTCGCAATAACCAAGCGGTCTGACCAAGGGCTCGTAGTTCGTGATCATGCTGGCGAGGCGACCAGAATCGGGCTCGAAGGTCGACACATTACGTGGGCTGGCCAGCGCGAATGGTCGGCAGTGTTCGAACGGTCAAATCGCCGTGTTGTTCAAACGTTAGGAACCATCGAGCGGGTGAGGCTCGTCAAGGAGGCAGCCGAGATCGAACGGATAACGTTGGCGGCTTCCATCGCCGACACTGCGCTTGCTCAGGTAAAGCAGCGTTTGACCGACGGGCTCACCGAACGGCAAATCAAGCTGCTACTAGAGCGGTCGATGATCGACCAGGGCGCCGACGCCCCGGCGTTCGACACCATTGTTGCGTCAGGACCGAACGGGGCCAGTCCACACCATGAATCAGGCGACCGGGTCATCACAAGGGGAGACCTGGTGATCATCGACATGGGCGCCACCGTCGACGGGTACAGATCCGACATGACCCGGACATTTAGCGTTGGTGTGCCCGATGCCGCGGCGAGTTCGATGCTGCGTCTCGTAGGCCGAGCCCAACAAGCCGGTGTTGATGCAGTGCTGCAAGGAGTGAGTGGCGATGAGGTAGACAAAGCGGCTCGGAGCGTTATCGCGGTGGCTGGAGTTGGAGACGAGTTTGTCCATGGCGTGGGCCACGGAGTTGGTCTCGCTATCCACGAGGCGCCGTTCCTGCTGGGGTCCGACCTGCCGCTGCTTTCGGGTCAGGTCGTAACCGTCGAACCCGGCGTGTACCGTGCAGGACTTGGCGGAGTGCGTGTAGAGGACACCGTCGTGGTCACTCGCAAGGGTTGCCGGAAACTCACACAACACTCGCTTGACCCGATCGTCGCTTAACCCGAGCCGCCGATTGCGGTTCTGGCGCGGTTAAGCCACCAGCAGGAGCGACCCCCATGGCCCAGATTTCTACATCGGACTTCAAGACCGGCATGACCATCGACCTCTCAGAGGGTCTATTTCAGATATCTGACTTTCAACACGTGAAGCCAGGCAAGGGTGGCGCGTTCGTTCGCACGACGCTAAGAAACGTGCGTACCGGCGCGGTAACCGATCGAACGTTCCGCGCCGGCGAGAAGATGGAACGAGCCATCATCGACAAGACCGACATGCAGTACCTGTACAACGATGGCACCGACTACGTGTTCATGAATACCCAGACCTACGACCAGCTCCCAGTTTCGCCAGAGACGCTCGGCGACACCGTCAACTATCTGATCGAAACCAACAACGTCAACTTGCTCATGTATGGCGACGAGATAATCGGCGTCGACATTCCCGCGTCGGTCGTGATGCAGATCACCGACACTGAACCTGGGCTACAAGGCGATCGGGTCTCGGGAGCCCGCAAACCAGCCACGATGGAAACCGGCCTCGTGGTTCAGGTGCCACTATTCATCGAACAAGGCGAGAAGATCAAGGTCGACACCCGATCTGGTGACTATCTCGAACGAGCCAATTGACCGGCCCAGCCCCCGACGGCCCAGCCCCCGACGGCCAAGACGACGTCGATCAGGTGTCGGCACTGTCGGACCACGACACGGTTTGGCCTGACGACCCGTTTGCGCCGCTCGACCTGCCGACCCAGCGCCGCGACGCCCGCGAACGAGCCGTCACGCTGCTGTATGAAGCCGAAATGAAGTCGGTCGCCGGCACCGAGATTGTCGACGAACTAACGCTTGCTCCCGATCCAATGGCCTCGGAGCTAGTCGTGGGTGTCACAGACAAAGCGACTCTGCTCGACGAGCACATCAGCGCATCACTCGACAAGTCATGGTCACTGCACCGTCTCGCGGTACTCGACCGTATCGTGTTGCGGATTGCCACCTACGAGCTGATGTTTCGGCCCAAAGTGCCTACCGGTGCCGCGATCAACGAAGCGGTCGAGATGGCGAAACGCTTCAGCGGGCCCGAGGCCGGCAAGTTTGTCAACGGCGTTCTGTCGGCGATTGCTCGATCAGTCAGATGAGCCCCAATGCTCGACCGGTGGCGCTCGTCACTGGCGCCAGTCGCCGCATAGGGATTGGCGCCGCCATTTGTCGGCAACTGGCCGCAGATGGCTTCGACATAGCGTTCACTCATTGGACGCCATACGACAAGCGGATGACCTGGGGGAGTAACCCTGGCGAAGTCGACCAACTCGTAACTGAACTCGAGGCTGCTGGCGCCGCGGTGCTGGCAACCGAGGCCGATTTCGAAAACGTCATGATTCCCGACCAAGTGTTTGCCGCGGCTCGGGACGCCTTGGGGCCAGTTGATGCGCTCATCTCCGTGCATTGTGAGTCGGTCGATTCGTCAATTCTCGACACCACGGTCGAGAGCTGGGATCGCCACTACGCCGTAAATGCTCGGGCCAACTGGCTACTAATCAAGGCCTTCGCCGAGCAGTTCGAGGGCGAACGCGGTCGCATCGTGGCCATCACCTCTGACCACACCGCGCACAACTTGCCATACGGCAGCAGCAAGGGCGCTCTCGATCGGATCGTCATCGGCGCGGCTGGCGAACTTCGCGACTCGCCAACGTGATTAATCCGGGCGGAACCGACACCGGTTGGATGAGCGACGAAATCAAAGCCAAGGTTGTCGACCAGACGCTCGGTGGGCGCCTTGGCACACCTCAAGACTGCGCAAACCTAGTGTCGTTCGTATGCTCAGAAGCCGGTGGCTGGGTAAACGGTCAGCTGCTCTACAGCGACGGCGGCCTTAGCCGCGGCTGAAAGTCGAGACTTCACAAATCGCAAGCATGTCATTTGATCTACGAGGATCGGCTAACGTGTCTGTCTGACCGTGAAGTGAGTCCGGGAGACTCACACGGACAGAAAGGAAATCGCGTGGCAGAACGCGAACGACGAGGAGCGCCCCCATTTGGGGGCGTTTTTGTTGCCAGGGCCCAGGTCCTCGATGCCGAACAGGTACACCGGGCGCTAGTGCGAATTTCTCACGAAATTGTCGAACGCAATCGTGGCCTCGACGACGTGGTTCTGGTTGGGCTCCAGACCGGCGGGACGCCGCTGGCCGACAGCATCGCCGGGATCCTTCACTCAATGGAAGACACCGAAGTTCCCGTCGGAGTTCTCGACGTCGCTCTCTACCGCGACGACATCGGAATACGGCCGGTTCTGCCCCAAGCCGTCACCGACATTCCCGGCGATCTCACTGGCCGCACCGTGATTTTGGTCGACGATGTGTTGTACACCGGGCGCACGATCCGGGCCGCGCTCGATGCCCTAAACGCCTTTGGACGACCTCGATCGGTGCAGCTAGCGGTCATGATCGATCGCGGCCATCGCGAGCTTCCGATCCGACCCGACTTCGTTGGCAAGAACCTGCCAACGCGGCGCGATGAGGTGGTCGATGTCACCCTCGATGGAGTCGAGCTCGGCGAGGTGCTCAAATGAGCTCCACAGTCGAATTGAGAGCCGTCGACGATCGACCGGCCGATGCTCCAATCGGCCACGCGGCGGCGCCCGCACTCGTTAGTGGCCAGCACCTTCTCGGTCTCGACGAACTTGGTCCCGCTGGTATTCAGCAACTCCTCAGTCATACGGATCGATTCGTCGAGGTCAACCAGAGGGCGATTCCGAAGGTTCCCGCGCTGCGGGGCAAGACCGTCTGCACCCTGTTCTTCGAGGACTCAACTCGGACCAAACTCAGCTTCGAAACCGCAGCCAAGCGCTTGTCGGCCGACACCATGTCGTTCTCGGTTTCTTCGTCTTCGGTCAACAAAGGCGAGTCGGTTCGCGACACGGTCGAGACCATTCAAGCCATGGGTGTCGATGCCTTCGTGGTAAGACACAGCAGTTCTGGTGTTCCATGGCAGATCACCAAATGGGTCAACGCCGAGACCTCGGTCATCAATGGCGGCGATGGCTGGCACTCGCACCCAACCCAGGGCCTTCTCGACGCCTACACCATCTGTCAGGCCCGAAACGGGTCGGCCGGAGATGCGGCGTCGCTAGCTGGAGTGCGGATTGGGCTAATCGGCGATGTGAAGCACTCCAGGGTGGCCAGGTCAGATGTGCAGGCCTTCACCGCTCTCGGAGCCGAGGTGATACTCATCGGCCCTGAGACGCTGCTGCCACCTTCGATCGTGGGCTGGGGGATCGGCAACGGAACCGTCGAAATCGGCCACGATCTCGACTCGTTGTTACCAACCCTCGACGTTGTCGCCCTGTTGCGAATCCAGACCGAACGTCTTGGCGAGTCGCTAGTCCCATCGGCCCGCGAGTACACCAGTTGTTATGGGATAACGACTAAACGGCTCGGCCTGATTCGGTCCGACGCCATCATCACTCACCCAGGCCCGATGAATCGTGGTGTCGAGGTGTCGGTCGATGTGCTCGACACTCACCCCGGGGTTGTTATCACCAAACAGGTTGCCAACGGTGTGGCGGTTCGGATGGCTGCACTGTTCTTGCTGATCGGTTCTGGGGTCGACGTCCTATGACCGCGTTCTCGTTGCTCATTAGGGGCGGACAGACCGTCGATCCCACCGGTCGCCGCCGGGCCGACATTGGCATCGTCGACGGCGTGATCGAAGCAGTAGAGACCACCCTCGATCCAGTCGACGCAGCGGTGGTGCTCGATGCTTCTGACGCGGTCGTGGCGACTGGGTTTGTCGATCTGTGCGCCAGAGTGGGAGAACCTGGCAATGAGTCGGCCGAGACGGTCGAGTCGGCCGCCATCGGGGCAGCGGTTGGCGGTTTCACCACTATTCACTCGTCGCCAGATACTCAGCCAGTTCTCGATGACCCATCGGTAGTTCGTGATCTCCAAAGACTTGCCGCCGCCGCCCCGATCACCGTCAAAGCAATAGGTGCAATCACCAAAGGGTGCGCCGGAACCGACTTGGCTCCAATGCGCGAGATGGCCGCCCTCGGGGTGTCGCTGTTCTCCAACGGGGGCCGATACATCACCGACGGCGGGCTGATGCGGCGCGCTTTTGAGTACCTGCGGAACGCTGAAGCCACCATGATGGTTCATCCAGAGGCCGCCGATGTGTGCGGGTCTGGCATCATGCACGAGGGCGAGTGCTCAAGTCGCATGGGCGTGGCCGGAAGGCCG
>JAADHX010000407.1 GCA_013151655.1 Actinomycetota bacterium | reverse complement strand
CGAGGTACGCCTTGTGAAAGAGCTAGGGATCGTTGACAACAGCACTTTGATCTACGATGGGCTCGAGTTCCAGGTCGACCGGCTCATCGTGGGCGTGGTCGACTCGGTGACAGTCGCGATTGGACACCCAGCGTTGATTCGTTACGAAGAAGGACTGGCACGAATTGCCGTTGAACCGATCGAACTCCTTAGGTCGGAGCTCGCAGCCAAAGAGGCGAGTCACCAATGGCTGATATTTGCCCGAACCGACGACGAGACCGGTCTACTGACAATCAGCGACGGACGACTGATAAGACTCGACCCGAACGGGCTTATCGCCGCTGGGGCTAGCGGAGAGTTCGAACACAGACTGCCGGGAACAGCATTCGAGACAAGCGTCGATGACGTCGACGCTTTGATCAATCGTGGTGTTGCTCTTCCGACGCCACGTACACCTGACATGACTCGCGAAGAACTTCTTGAGGCCGAAGTTCCGCAAGGAGGGGTTCGGCACGAAGAGAACCTCCACGGCCCGGACTCGCCCTGTTATGGGCTAGACGATCCCGCAAGGCTCGCCGAGCTGATCAACCAAGATGCCTGCTGACCGCTCGTCACTAGATCGCTGCGAACCCCTGACAGCGGATTTTGCAGTGGCGGCTAGCTCGGCGGCTCGGCCTAGATGATAAAACGACCACGCCTTTGGGCCCGAGGCGTATTCGCGTTCGATCCAGTCGATCTCGAACCCGGCATCGGTCAACAGGCTGCCGTGATCCCGGCTTACGTGACAGCCGCCGAACAGACGCTTCTGAACTGGGTCGATCCGGAACTGCCATTTCTGCATCGACGGGTCGTCTGCTAGTCCGTGCTCGACAAAGTGCACTGCTCCGCCGGGCTTGATGACCCTTCGCAACTCTGCCAGCGCGACATCGGGGTCGGGGATGGTGCAAAGAGTGAAGGTCAGTGCCGCACCGTCGCAGCTGTTGTCATCGAGCGGAATCTGTTGACCGTCGAGACCTACGAACTCGACTTCGATCGCTGATGCTTCCAGGCGGTCACCTGCCAGTTTCCGTCCGAGGGTTGCCGGGTCTATGGCGTAGACCTTGGTGACCTCTGGCGGGAAGTAGGGCAGGTTCGAACCAGAGCCAAAGCCCGGTTCGACCACGACTCCAACAAGGCCGGCCAAGACCTTAGCCCGCCACTTTCCGACCGACTCGGTGGCACATGCCTTGTCGACTAGGCGTGGCAGAACCTGTTGCGTGTAAAAGCCCATTCGTCGATATCCCTACTTTCTTTCGGTGGTGAGTCGTGGCCGGTCTCGAAGCCTGATCGAAAGACACGTAACACAACCCTCCAACTTCTCGAACTCGCCGATGTCGACGAGTACTGGTTCGTAACCCATCTGCGCGAGTAGATCTGCCGACCTAGGAGCGTTCGCCGACATGAGCAGCTTGTCATCTCCCATGAGAACCACGTGGGCGCCCGATTCTTCGGGCATCGCGACAAACTTCCCGAACACGCTGGTGTCGTCGACCAAAGGCTCGAAACCGATGACTGTGCCGTCTGGCAGAGCGGTCACCGCCGATTTCAGATGCAGCACTTTGGTGATTGGGACCGCAATCGCAGTGGCTCCGAGCGGTTCGATGATTCGCGCCAACGCATCGAAGCCAGCCACCGATGTGCGTCCGCCGAGGCCCACATAGATGTTGGATCCGACCTTCAGAACGTCGCCGCCGTCGAGTGTGGCAGGAGCCGAAATAGGTTCGACGCCGTAGCCGAGGTCAGTTAGAGCAGCAACTACACCATCGACCTCAGGTCGGCGGCTCGTGGCTCCCGGGTTGCAGCTGATAGCGGTCGAGCCGTACATGAGTGCCGCATCTTCGATGAACACTGCGTCAGGACAATCGTCGGCTGGTTCGACTTCGACGATGTTCCAGCCATGAACTTGCAGCGTGTCGACGTAGTTCTGCCACTGATCGAGCGCCGCGTCTAGATCGATCGGCTGGCGTTCAATGTGGGTCACGAGCCCGCTGTTCAACTTCGGCCCTGGTCGGCGGACTAGGGCTGTCTGCTGTTCCTGCGTCACATCCATCGGCGACAAGTCTGCCAGGCTGACGAGATGAGCGACTCTTTTCCAGCGGTGTCTCTGGCCGCATCACCAGGCAAGGCCAAGATAGTTGTCGACGCAGCCGTGCAGCTTGAGGCATCGGGTTTCAGCGGTATCTACTGTCCGAGCTTTGGCGACGCGCTTGGTCTTTCGCTTTCGATTGCCCACGCCACATCCACCATCGAGATCGGCACTTCGATCCAGCCGATCTACTTTCAGCACCCGGCGGCTCTGGCCACCACAGCGAGGTATCTACATGAAGTGAGCGACGGCCGGTTCAGGCTTGGACTTGGCGTGTCACACGCGCCCGTGGTCGACCGTCTTGGCGTCTCGACCGGAAAGCCGCTTTCGGATATGCGTACCTATGTGGCTGAGATGCAAGCCGCCGCGGAAGGTAGCGGCGGTCTTGGGCCGATCACCCTTGCAACGTTGCGCGACAAAATGGTGACGCTGTCTGTCGAGGTCGCCGATGGCGCGGTGTGGGCCAACGGCTCGAGAAACCGCATGCAGCATTCTCTCGGGTTGATACCGCAGGCTCGACGCGACGAAGGCTTCTTTGTTGGCAACATGATCCCGACGGTCATCGACGATGACATCGATGCGGCTCGGGCCAAGAACCGTCGCACCCTTTCGGGATACGTGCGGCTACCTAACTATCGGAACTATTGGGCTGAGACATACCCCGAGGAGATGGCGGCGATCGGCACAGCGGTGGATGCTGGCGATAACGCGGCGGTCGCGGTCGCCATGACCGATCGATGGTTAGACGACGTGACGTTGTCTGGGTCTGCAGGTCGGGTCAGAGACGAAGTCCAGGCCTGGTTCGATACAGGTGTGTCGACTCCGATCTTGGTGCCGGGCAGTACTACCGGCGGTCAGGCCAAAGCCATCGGCGAACTAATCGCCTGCTTCGCTTAGCGGAGCCAGGGACCGCATTGTTTTCCGTTTAGGGACACTTCGGCGAGTGTTGGGACGGCCTGCGTGGCCGGGGAACGCAATTGACTGTGCGAGTATTCACACATGGATCTAAGTAGCTGGATTGTGTCGGATCTCGAGTCGCTCAAAATGCGGCTGAGTGGGGGTGTGCTTCAGCACATCCCGCTTGAGCGGCGTCACGAGCGGCTGAACGAGCTGACGGTTGCGCCTACCTATGCGTTGTGGCACATGTCGAGGCATCACGACATTGCGATCAACCTGATGCTCCGCGAAAGTCGAGAGGTGGTCGTCGACTGGACTGATCGTCTCGGCATCAGTGGCGACCTGTGGCGCGGCCTGGCTGAGGGCCAGGATCAAGAACTCGTCGACTCACTCGACCCTGAGGCAGTTGAGGGGTATGCCCTCGATCTCATCTCAAAGACGATCGGTTGGCTTGGATCGTCCGACCTCGGCGACCTTGATCGGTTCCCGGACACGACCGCAGTTCTCGACTCGCTTGGGACTCCACACGATCGTTTCGACTGGCTCTACAACATGTGGGATGGCAAGAGCGCGCTGTTCTTCTTGCAGTGGGAGACTGTTGGCC
>JAADHX010000300.1 GCA_013151655.1 Actinomycetota bacterium | reverse complement strand
GTTCGAAACTTGTTGTTTGTGATGGCCGACCAGCTGCGTTGGGATGCGATTGGTTGTGCCAACGGCGATCTGCCGTTCGCAACGCCCAACATTGATGATCTCGCGGCCCGGGGGGTGCGTTTCGATCGGGCTTACACGCAGGGGGCAACGTGTGGAAGTTCTCGCATGAGCTTCTACACCGGTCGTTATGTCACTTCCCATGGGGCTAGATACAACGAGATACCCCTAAACCTCACCGAAGCCACCCTTGCCGATCATCTGCGCCCGCTCGGCGTCGAGTCGTATCTCATTGGCAAAACCCACAGCGTCCTCGACCCGTTCGGCGCGGCGGCGCTCGGGCTTGACCCGACCGGAGCGACAGCCCAGATTCGCGCCGACGCCGGTTTCAAACGAGTGGTCCGCTACGACGGTGTTGCCGCCGCTAATTCACCCGACTCGGGTCAGACCGCGTATGACGACTTCCTGCGATCGAACGGGTATGACATAGCCAACCCGTGGCACGACATCGCCAACAGCGGCCGTCGCAACGATGGGTCAAGCGCGTCTGGGTGGACCATGGAATCTGGCCTGTGGCCAGCCATTGTTCCCGACGAGTTATCCGAGACTGCGTGGACTACAGACCTAGCGATCGACTTCATGCGCGACAAAGGCGCGGCACCGTGGTGCCTTCATTTGTCGTATATCAAGCCCCATTGGCCCTACGTAGTGTCCGAGCCGTACCACCAACTTGTCGACCAGTCCGACCTTCCGGTGGCGAAACGATCAGCGCACGAGGTCGGTGGCCACCCGGCAATGACCGCTTTTCAAGCGATGAGAATCTCAAGGAACTTCTCCGACGACGCCAAGCGCGCCGGTGTGCATTGTGCCTACTTCGGGTTGATCGCTCAGCTCGATCATCATCTGGGTCGACTGTGGGGTGAGCTCGAACGTTTGGGTCGTTCCAACGACACCATGATTGTGTTCACATCCGATCACGGCGATTACATGGGCGATCACTGGATGGGCGAAAAGGACTACCTACACGACTCCGCTATTCGGGTTCCGTTGATTGTGGTCGATCCGAGTGCCGGTGCTGACTCAACACGGGGGTCGGCGGTCAACGTGCCGACCGAATGCATCGATGTTCTGCCAACGTTCGTTGAAGCGGTCGGGGGCGAACCCGATGCCAGCCTTGGCGGCGGATGGATCGAAGGGCAGAGCCTCGTCCCGTTCTTGACGGGTGTCGGTAAGAGGACGGGCTCAGACCAAGTTGCCGTTAGTGAGACCGACTACGGATTTCGTGAAATGCGTGATGCTCTTCCTGAACTTGAAGCGCCGCTTCTTCGGGCCCGGTCGATCACGACCGAGCGCTGGAAGTACATCGAACACGACCTGTTCGGGCCCCAGTTGTTCGATCTAGATAACGATCCAGACGAACTCATCGACCTCGGTCAACATTCGGGGTACGCCGCGGTGCGTTCCGATCTGACCGATGGGTTGCATCAATGGCGCAACTCTCTAAAGCTCGACCCTCGCACACCAGCGCATCGTTTCGCTCGACCAGGGTTGGGTGCCGTCGCAGCCAGAGGGTTTCCGATCGGATTCTGGGACGAAGCCGAAATCCAAACCGCAAAGGACGCCCGTGACCTACTTCGCTGACGAGACCCAATCCACCGAAACCGGTCCCGGCCGGTTCGAGCTCACTACTGCGTCGGCCTGGAACATCGGTACCAACGCCAACGGTGGGTATGCCCTCGCCCCCTTGCTGCGCGCGATGGCAACTTCGGTGCCTCATCCAGACCCGATCACGATGACGACCCACTTCCTTCGTCCGGTTCAGGGCGAGCTCCACACCGAACTGTCAGTCGATGTAGTTCGAACTGGAACGAGAGTGTCAACCCTGCGCGGCGAGCTCGCCCAAGGTGGCAAGGTCCGCCTGATTACCACGGCCGCTTTCGGCGATCTGGCAATGGCGTCGGAACCCGAGTGGTCGATACCGGCACCAGACCTTCGGCCACCAGACGAGTGTCTCCACCGATCGGGCCTCGAGCAAGGCATCGATCTACCCATCCTGTCGCGCTGCGATGTACGAATACGACCCGACCTCGCCGACGCAGGATCTAGCGACGAGGCGGTTATCGATGGCTGGATACGTCTCGTCGATGGTGAAGAACCAAGCGTGTTTTCGTTGCCTCTGTTCAGCGACGCGTTCCCCCCGTCGGTGTTTCCTCGTCGTGGTTTCAGCGGATGGGTGCCGACGATCGAACTAACGGTTCACGTCCGTCGACGACCAGCCCCTGGTTGGATTCAAGCCCGGTTCGAAGTCGACGATCTCGATGGCGGTCTGTTGATCGAAAGCGGTACTCTCTGGGATTCCACTGGTGCGGTCGTCGCCCGGTCTCGTCAACTCGGGATGCTCATCGGGTAACGACATCTCGCGAATCGGGAATGTCGCAGTGGTCTCAGGTTGTTGTGATTCGTTGGGTTTGTCTGCTGGCAAGCTCTATTGACCACAGCAGCTTCGAACTGCACTCCACCAACCGTGCTTAATCACTGGGATTGGAAATATCCGATGGCTGAAATTCTCGACTCCATCATCATTGGCTCAGGGCCAGCTGGTCTCACCGCCGCGATCTATACCGCACGCGCCAGTATGGCTCCACTAGTCATTGAGGGCGAGCCGTCGTCTACTACCGACCAGCCTGGCGGACAACTCATGTTGACGACCGAAGTCGAGAACTTCCCAGGGTTTCCCGAAGGCATCATGGGCCCAGACCTGATGATCAATATGCGCTCCCAGGCCTCCCGTTTCGGAGCCGACATTCGCACCGAGAAAGTCAGCAAGGTCGATCTATCGTCTCGACCGTTTGGGGTTTGGGTTGGCGACCCAGATGCGGCTGAGCCCACCTACCAGGGCCGAACTCTTATCGTTGCTACTGGGGGTAATGCTCGATCTCGACCGCGAGACCGACCTCATCGGCCATGGGGTTTCCACATGCGCCACATGCGACGGGTTCTTCTTTCGTGACCAGGAGATCATCGTTGTTGGCGGAGGCGACTCTGCCCTAGAAGAAGCAAGCTTCCTAACAAAGTTTGCGTCGCGGGTCACGATCGTTCACCGCCGCGACGAGCTCCGGGCTAGCCAGATCATGCAAGACCGAGCCAAGGCCAACCCCAAGATCGAGTTCAAGTGGAACAGCCAGGTCGTCCAATACCTGGGCGACACCAAGCTGGCGGGCGTGAAGCTCGAAGACACTTTGACGGGCGAGATAACAGAGATGGCGGTGTCAGGGCTCTTCATCGCGATCGGCCACCGCCCAAACACGAGCCTTTACAAGGGCCAACTCGACATGGAAGACAACGGCTATCTCATCGCTGGTCCGGGAACCAACACCAACGTCGAGGGTGTGTTCGCTGCTGGTGATGTCGCTGATCACATCTATCGTCAGGCCATCACCGCGGCCGGGTCCGGGTGTCAGGCTGCCCTCGATGCCGAGCGGTGGCTCGAAGCCCAAGAGTGAGTTTGGGCGGTATGTTGAGTTATGCCTAGAGGCGGTTTAGATGTCGACAAGTACCTTGAGCGGATTGCCTTCGATGGCCCGATCAATCACGACGTCGACACCATCGAGCGATTACAGGTAGCGCATCTCAGTACGGTGCCGTTCGAGAACCTGCACGTGTTCCACCGGCGCGGAGTCAGAACAGACGTTGCCTGGAGTGTTCCAAAGATCGTCGAGAGGCGACTGGGT
>JAADHX010000495.1 GCA_013151655.1 Actinomycetota bacterium | reverse complement strand
GGTGGCGGCGGTTCTTGAGTACCTGCCTTACCGAAAACGAGGTGGAACCGAAGAGCGCGATGCGTTGACTCATCCCTGGTTCGCAGCCCGCGGTTACGCCTGTTTGCGGGTCGATATTCGCGGCAACGGCGAATCTGACGGGCTCATGGACGGTGAGTACACCGCTCAAGAGCTTGCCGATGGCGTTGAGGTAATCGATTGGATCGCCAGCCAGGATTGGTGCTCGGGCGCTGTCGGCATGATGGGTATCTCGTGGGGTGGGTTCAATGCGCTCCAGATTGCGGCCCTCCAGCCCGAGCCGCTCAAGGCGATCATCACCCTGTGCTCGACCGACGACCGCTACGCCGACGACATCCACTACAAGGGCGGGTGCCTTCTCAACGAGAATCTTGGGTGGGGAGCCGTGATGTTTGCCTACTCCTCGCGCCCTCCAGACCCCGCCGTGGTAGGCGACCGCTGGCGCGACATGTGGCTCGAACGTCTCGAGGCCGAACCGCTGCTTCCCGCCGAGTGGCTTCGACACCAGACCCGCGACAGGTTCTGGAAGCACGGCTCAGTATGTGAGGACTACTCGCTCATCAAGACTCCAACTCTCGCTATCGGCGGTTGGGGCGACGCGTACAAGAACTCGGTAGCTCGGCTGGTAACGAACCTGTCTGTACCGACCAAAGGAATCATCGGTCCGTGGACCCACAAGTACCCTCACTTTGCCAAACCTCACCCGCAGATCGGGTTCCTGCAAGAGGCGCTTCGTTGGTGGGATCGATGGCTCAAAGGTCTTGACACTGGGGTGGAAGCCGACCCCGCGATGCGGGCCTACCTCATGGATTCGGTTCGGCCCCAGGCAACGTACGAACACCGGGCTGGGCGTTGGATTGGGTCCAACGAGTGGCCTCCCAACCATTCTGAGAAGCGAACCTTCCAGCTTTGTCCGAATGGCACTCTCTTGGAGTCGGTCGACCCCTCCGGCCAGGACGACCTCGGTGTCGAGATCTCTTCGCCGCAGGATTGCGGCGCCGACGGTGGTGAGTACTGCCCGGTCTGGCAAGGCCCAGACATGCCAGGCGACCAGCGCCGCGACGACGCCCTGTCGGCGTGTTTCGACACCGAGCCGTTGACGGCTGATCTGGCTATCGTCGGCGCCCCTGAAGTCGAGCTGGTGTTGCGAGTCGATGCGACGTCTGGCCAAATTGCGGTGCGGCTAAACGATGTTTGGCCCGATGGCACTTCGACGCGAATTACCTACGGCGTGCTGAACCTGTGCCACCGCGATGGCTCCGACCCACCGCAGGCGTTGGTGGCCGGCAGTGATACCACCGTCCGGCTGAAGTTGGACGACGTTGCCTATTCGGTGCCAGCCGGGCACCGGCTTCGGCTTTCGGTTTCGACAGCGTATTGGCCGTTGATTTGGCCAAGTGCGGAGCGGGCAGTGGTCACACTGTCGAAGGGAAAGTTGGTTTTGCAACACGTGGCTTCCGGCGACTCTGACGACGTTGTTCTGCCGCCAGCCGAGAGCGCTCCAGCCCACAAGTATGAGGCGCTCAGGGCGTCATCGAATAGTCGGATCGTCGAACGAGACCAGGCAACAGGTCGAGTCACCACAACCATCATCGACGACTTCGGCGCGACACGTGATGTTGCCAACGGGCTTGAGGTAAGTAGCAGTGCCGTCGAGCGGTGGACGATTCATGCCGATGATCCACTGTCGGCGGTCGGCGATACCGAATGGAAGCAGTCTCTGAGCCGTGGTTCCTGGGAGACGTCGACGATCACGAAAATCTCGATGCGTTCCGATGGAGAGAACTTCTACATCGACGCCCATCTGGCCGCGTTCGAGGGCACCGAGACCGTCTTCGAACGCACGTGGGAAGAGACGATCCCTAGAAACTTCATGTAGTTGGTTTAGAGGTCGAGCCGGTAGGTGAGGCCGTGGCCTGAGCGGCCCGATGAGCGCAGCGAATCAAGAGCGGAAAGTAGTCCCGGACAAACATCCAGTACGCCTGCTGGCTGAACCCCTTTAGATCCGGCCTTCGTAGGCCCTCGATCCGATGTGAGCTGAGATGAGTGTGAACGAATCGCGATCGAAAGCATCGCGTAGAGCACCCCGAAGCTCGACTCGATTGTGCACGTCGATTCCACTCCCGCCCAGAGCGTGGGCTACGGCAGTGAAGTTCGTGGCCGAAAAGTCGACGGCGACGGCATCGAGTCCGAGGCCGCGTTGCTTCAACTCGATCAGTGCGAGTTGTTCGTCGACGAACACAACGATGGGGATTCCGAGGCTGAGGTCTCGGATTGTTGCCAGCTCGCCCAGGTACATCTCGAGTCCGGCGTCGCCGACAAAGGCCACAACGGGCCTATCCGGTTCGGCTATCTTGCGGCCGACCGCAAGAGGTATAGCCGATCCCATGGTGCAGAAGCCCGACGACTGAAGCAGACCACCCGGTTCGTAACACTGCCAGATCTGGCTAAGCACGATGCGGTGAGCCCCGCTATCGGCTGTGGCAATCGTGTTTCGGGGACTGGCCTGGCGGGCTTCATCGACGATGGCTGCAGGACCCCAGTCTTCGTAGGCGCGGGCAACCCTGGCTAGGGCCGCCTTTGTCGCGGCGTGATCTGTGGCAGACCAGGTGCTCAACCCCGATAGTTCAGTTGCGAGTAAATCGAGCGTTGCGGCCACGTCGCTTGTGAAGTTCGTGGTGGCCTGATGCATGAAGTGTCGGTTCGGTTCGACGCCAATGTCGATGACCGTCTGGGCCGAATGGAACGGTTGCTGCCAGCCAACGCGCATCTCGATTGGGTCGTATCCAGCCAAGACAACACAGTCGGAATTGCCGATGACTTTGAGCAGTATTTCGTCGCATAGTGGTGATAACCCAGCGCCGCCGAGAACATGTGGTTGGTCTTCTGGAACGACACCTTTGGCTTTGTAGGTGGTGATCAGCGGAGCGATCAGACCTTCACAGAATGCAGCGACGCTGTTGGCGCCGCGCCGGTTGACAGTGTCCAGGCCGGCGAGCACAACTGGTCGCTTGGCCTGGGCTAGGTCGGACTGTGCTCGAGCGATTTCCGCGGGCGATGGCACGGTCACGCCTTGGCTCTGAACTCGAGGCTGGCCGGTCTCGGATGCGAGCTCGAGCTGAACGTCTACCGGAACGTCCAACAGCACCGGGCCCGGTCGTCCTTGGGTGGCGATCGCTAGCGCCTTGTCGATTAACACCTGGCCTGTCCCTGGCTCGACCAAGAAAGCGGCCTTGGTGATTGGCGCGAATAGCGCTCGGTGGTCGAACACCTGATGTGTGTACGTGTGGCGGTTCTTGCTCGAAACAGATGCCGTCAGAACGATCATCGGCACCCGGTCTTGCCACGCGTTGGCGACGACGTTGACGGCGTTGGCGATGCCGGGACCGATAGTCGCGAACAGCACGGCCGGAGCACGGTCGGCGTGCCAGGTTCCTTCGGCCATAAAGCCGCCGCAGTTTTCGTGCTTGACCAAATGGACCGCGATGCCGGCCTCGTTAAGAGCGCCGACGAGTTGCACAACCTCGCCTCCGGGGATGCCGAACGCATGCCTGCAGCCTGCATCGTGGAGGCGTTTGGCAACTGCGGCCGAGATGGTCGTCGTCAACTTTTGGTCAACCGCGCGCGAAGCTCTCCGAAGGCTTCGGCGCCCTCGGAGCTACGGGTCCAGGTGATGTAGTCGGATCGGCGACGTTGAGTGAAGAACGGGTTAGAGAAGATGTCGGCCCATTCAGACACTGGTTTGAGCATGTGCTCGAACTCGGGGTCAAAGTTGCGAGCGTGTTCTTCCGACCGGAAGAGGTTCATGTTCGATCACCTGAACGGTCTCGATTCAAGACTTCCCCCCACCATTGAACTGGTGTAGCCCACCATTTCGTCTGGACTGGTGCGCAAGATCTTGCCATCGACGGAAATTCGATATTGCGTCGGTTGCGCGTTAAACGGTGGAAACGAAGCAAGGTAGTCGGTACCAGGATGCATCCAAGAGGGGGTGACGGTTTCGAGCTCGTGCATCAACAGTCGACTGGTCTCAATGTCAACATCGAGGTCGTTCGCCAGTTCGGTGAAGTGCGGGATCTGACCGCATTCGACGATGGTCGACATGATCGAGGCATAGGCCCGATCTAGTTGTTCGGTCATTTCAGCTCCTGTGTCGATCGAGGCTCACCGAGAGGGAGCCAACGAGTTGGCTTGCCAACGACGGCGCTACGCTTGCCACGACCACGTCGTTTTCCGATGGCGCTATCTAAGAGAGGGTTAGCCATGAGTCGGTACCAAATCGAACTTACCTACTGCGTTCCTTGAGACTATTCGGCGCGCGCCGTGAGCGCGGCAACCGATCTGATTCACCACTACCAGCACGTAATCGACGACTTCAAGTTCGTGATGGGTTCGAAGGGCGTTTTTGACGTCACCGTTAATGGCGAGATGCTCTACTCGAAACACGAGGCTGGTCGTTACGCCAACCCCGGCGAAGTTCTGGAGCTATTCACCGCCCTCGTTGGGCCCGACGTGCAACGTTATGAGCGCTAACCGAACAGCAGCAGTGTGGTGTCCGCGGAATATGCCACAGACGTGAAGTAGTTTCGCTTCCATGTGCGGATCCCACGCGGCTAACGGAACAGCAATCGACCACCACCACGACCCGGTGACCGGACGTAGAGTCGACCAGTCGGTTCGGCACCCGCTATCTCGGAGGGCGTTCTTGGGTGGCATGGGCAAAGGCGTCGCAGCGATGGCCGTTGTCACGCCCATGTTCTTGGCCGCATGTTCTTCTGACGACGATTCACAATCAGGCCAGGTTTCGAGTTCAACAACTTCGGACCCCACATCGGCACCCGACACCACGGGCGCATCACCAACGACAACGAGCCAGGCCCGAAGCACAACTACTGCCTCGACCGAAACGACAGCCAGCGCCGAACCCGCCGCTGCTGGCCTCGAGCCCGTCACCTGGGCCCGCGCCAACTTGGGGTTCGTGTCTGCCTACGTGTTAGTTCGCGGCAACACGGCGGCCATCGTCGACACTGGCGTTTCGGGTAGCGCCAACGCAATCGGCGAGACGCTCGCAACACTTGGCCTGAACTACAGCGACGTGGCCCACGTGATCTTGACTCACAACCACGCCGACCACGCCGGTTCGATCGACGCGGTGTTGGGCGAGGCGATAAATGCCACTGCCTACGCGGGCGAGGCCGATCTTGGGCCTCTGCCCTCCGACATCGTCGGGTTGGTTGGCGGCGAAGATATCTTCGGCTTCGAGATGTTGCCCACTCCAGGCCACACCGCTGGGCACATGGCGGTAATCGACCATCAGGCCGGTTTGCTTGTTGCCGGCGATGCCATCTTTTCTGAGGGTGGTGTGCCGATCGAGGGTCCGTCGCAGTTCTTCTCCGACGTTCCGCAATCTCGCGACAGCATCCGAGTTATGGCAGCTCTGACCTACAACACGCTGCTGATAAGCCACGGCGAACCCATCGAGTCCGGCGCCGACGCCGCGGTAGCAACGCTCGCGGCCAGCTTTTAGCTTCGCCGGATCGTCCGGAGTTAGCGAAGGGCGTTACTGGTGGTTCAACGGTCTTTGTCGCGCCCGGGATTCGCGTTTCACTAGACGGTCGTAAATGGAAGTGTTAACTTCCGTTCAGTCCTCGAAACTGAGAGCGCAAAGGAGTTGGGGAGTTGTGACAGATCTGAAGCCTGCAGTCGTGTGTGAGGCGCGGATGAATCATGTGACGATGAGCATGCTTCCCGAACAGCTGGATCTAGAAGCACGCGCCGACATCAACCGGTTCTTCAACGCGGTGTTCGGGTGGAGCGAGAACAGCTATCTAAGCGCCCCTGGTTCTGCGCTCGTGTTGGGATGGGACGAGGCCGAGCCTCTGGTGTTTCTGCTCGAACACGAAGAGGCAATGTTGTCTCCGGGACACGACCATTTTGCCCTCGGTGTCGACGGTGTCGACGAGCTTGAGCGAGTCGAAGCTCGCGCGCTGGCATTTGCCGCCACCGACGACCGCACCACAGTGCTCACCCACAACATCGACGACTACGGCGTGGCCAAATTGCACAACATCTTCATTCGTTTCCTCATCCCACTCCTCATTGAGGTCCAGTACCTCGAAATAGTCGAAAGCTGAACACGTGGCCATGCGCAATGACAAGGACGGTTACGGGACCGTCACGAAGAGCCTTCACTGGACTATCTTCATCCTCTTCACAGTTATGTTCGTGCTGGGCTTCGGCCTGATGGGCGGCAGCGAAGGTTCGACCGCCTTTGGTGCGGCGTGGTCGTCGGTATTCGACTGGCACGCGACGCTCGGCTTGATTGTGCTTGTTCTGGCCCTAGTGCGCATCGTGTGGCGAGCCAAGACCCCGCTACCGAGTTGGGCGCCAGGGTTATCGACGCGCGAGCGGAGTTTGGCCCACCGAACCGAGCAAGTCATGTACTTCGTGATGGTGGCGAAGCCCCTTAGCGGGTACGTACTCGCCGGTTCGGCTGGCCACAGTATTCACCTGTTCGGAGCCGTGCCTTTCGGCAATCCGTTTGGGGACAGTTCGACCCTCGAGAGCATTGCGCTCGCGATTCACATAGTGACCGGCGTGATGTTTCTGCTCGTCTGGGTTGTCCACGTTGGGCAGGCACTGCGGCATCAGTTCATGCTCAAGGATGGATTGTTGCGACGGATGCTCCCGGCGGATCGCGATCGGGTCAGCCCCGAATGAGTCAAGTCGAGGATCACGGCCTTCAACTACGGGCGAGGCCTTCGCAGGCTCGTTCGGTCGCGACGTTCAACCTCATCCTCGACACCACCGGCTTGCTCCTCGATGCCGGCGGGTTCGACGCCGTCACGACCAACCTCATCGCCGAAGAAGCAGGCATCACCGTCCGAGCCATCTACAGGTATTTCCCGAACAAGCACGCGATTGTCGTCGAGTTGGCCCGTCGGATGGCTTCTCAATGGAGCGACGCAGTTGGAACACTCGGCTCGTTGGCCGAACCCGCCGAGCCTTGGCGCGATTTGTGGTGTTCATACGTTGACACCTTCTTGGCTGCGGTTCGGCAAACGCCAGGCGGGCCAGCTGTGCTGCTCGCCATGAGAAGCGATCCCATTCTCCGTCGGGTCGACGACGATGCGAACCGCGAATACGTCAACCAGATAGCCGATGCCATTCGTGCTCGCTCATCGCGGGTCGATGCTCGCGAAGCACGCCGAGTTGCCACGGTGCTAATGGCATCGACCGTCGCGATTGTCGACGAGGCTCTCATGAACGGTTCGGCCGAAAGCCCGAAGCTCATCGAGCTGATGACAACCATGCAACTTGGATTCCTCGAACGTTATCTAGACGACCCTAGATAGACCAGTGCACCCGTAACCAGCTACTCCAGGAGAACCATGACGAACCAGTCAGTCCAGTCAGCTTCGCTGCAAGAGCTCTTTGATGGCCAGAAACAACGCGTTCTCGCCGATCCACTACCGACCATTGAAGTTCGGATGTCGCGCCTCGCTGACCTTGGCCGACTACTGACCGACCATCTGGATGCAATCCGTGAGGCTATAACAGCCGATTTCGGATCGATCCATCCATCGATGGTGGAGATTCTTGATACCTGGCCAGTTCTCGGACGCATCGCGTACTTCGAACAAAACGTGGTCGAGTGGATGAAACCGCGGAGTGTCGATCTTGGCGGCGAGCACGGCTCGTCCACGGCCGAAGTCATGCAGGTTCCCAAAGGGGTCAATGGAATCATCGGCCCCTGGAACTTCCCTATCGAGTCCAACCTTGTGATGGCTGTAGACATCCTGGCCGCTGGTAACACCGCGATTATCAAGCCATCTGAACTAGCCGAAGCGACGTCGCAAGTACTCGCCGACGCTGTCGCGGATGTGTTCGATCCGACGGTTCTTGCTGTTGTTCAAGGTGGCGCCGAGGTCGCCGCCGATTTCGCGGCCATGCCGTGGGACCACCTCACGTTTACGGGCAGCGGCCGAGTCGGGAGCCTCGTGATGCAAGCAGCCGCCAAGAACCTTGTGCCGGTCACCCTTGAGCTCGGTGGCAAGAACCCAGCGGTGTTTGCCGCCGATGGAGTTACTGAAGAACTCGTCGGCCGATTCCTGTCGTTCCGTACCCTGAAGGCTGGCCAGATCTGTACTTCGCCTGACTATGCGATGGTGCCAAACGACCAACTCGACAGTTGGGTCGAGATGGCAACGGACTTCTGGCGCAAGGCCTATCCCTCCTACGTTGGGAGCCCAGATGTCACCGGCATTATCAATGATGCTCATTTCGACCGGGTGGTTGGATACATCAGCGAGGCCGACGCTGCGGGGGTTAAGACCGTCAGCCTTAATGGCGACAAGCCCGATGCGGCCACTCGTCGGGTGCCACTCACGCTGGTGATCAACCCGCCAGACCATCTTGGCTGCATGAGAGAAGAGGCGTTCGGTCCAGTGGTGTCTGTGGTTGGGTACAACACAATCGATGACGCCATGGCCCGCATCAACGCCGGACCTTCGCCACTAGGGGCATACCTGGCCACCAAGAGTGCTGCACTGGGCGATCGGTTCGCGGTGACGGTCCGCAGTGGCGGAACCGGCATCAACACCTTCGGGCTGCAAGGAGGGCATCCGGCCCTTCCGTTCGGAGGGTTCGGTGCTAGTGGCCATGGCTGCCACGGGGCCAAGGAAGGGTTCCTCAACTATTCGCACACCAAGTCGGTGTTCAGAGGAGCCGACGACTCGTTCGTTCACAAAGCAATCGTGCCGCCGTACGCATCATGAACAACTCCGAGACGACTCGTGAACGTTCCGACTCAGCTGGCGCAATACGCCCGCTTGCCAGCGCGACTTCGCTTCCGGCTAGTTATTACACAAGTGTCGATCAGTTCGAAGTAGAACGGCGCTCTGCTTGGACCAACTCGTGGGTATCGGTAGCCCGAGTTGAGGACCTTGTGCAGCCAGGCGATTTTGTGGCGGCAACCATCGCCAGCGATCCAATTGTGGTGACTCGTGGGCGCGACGGTGGGCTAAACGCCTTTGCCAACGTGTGCCCGCACCGCGGTTCAACAATCGTCGAAGGTTCTGGTACTGCGTCGTCTCTCCAATGTCCCTATCACAACTGGACTTTCCGACTTGATGGGACCTTGGCCGCAGCACCGGGAATGGCGAATGTCGACGGGTTTGATCCGGCCGACATGTGCTTACGCCGTTTCGCCGTCGACGTGTGGCAGGGTTGGGTCTTCGTAAATCTGAGCGGCGATGCGCTCCCGCTAGCTCCACAACTAGCCAACCTCACGGAGCGAGTCGAGCAATACGGGCTCGAAGCCGTCAAGAGGGTTGCATCGGCAACTCACGACTTACCGGTCAACTGGAAGCTCGTCGTCGAGAACTTTGCCGAGTCATACCACCACGCTGCGGTTCACCCAGTCACCCTTCATCGCGACTTTCCGGGCCACAAGTCGTGGTCGATCACCGAGGCCGGCGAACCATGGACTTGGCTCGACCATGAGTCGATTAGTGACGAGATTGAGGCATTCGCTGTCATTCAGATCTTCCCGGCGCACATGTTCTCGATCAATCGCGGTTTGGGCATGGATTGGATCCGCGTCGAGGCATTGGGCGTTGATCTGACTCGGGTTCACTACGAAGTTTTCCTCGCACCTGATCTGGCCGAGAACGAGGCATTGATCGAAAGGTTCAACGAGGTGGCCGCAGCCGTTAACGCCGAGGACATCGTGCAGTTGAAACGAGTTCAGACTGGTCTCGCGAGTCGCTGGGCCGTAACTGCACCGCTGAGCCCCCTCGAAGAGGGCTGCTGGCATTTCCGCAAGTGGTTGATCGAGAACTCGCAGACGAATCCTCAGGGGGAGAAGTGAATGACTGATATCACCGCACCGAGCTACGAAAGCGGCCTCGAAGTGCTAACCGAACACATCCATGAGGCGTACACCGACCGCTCGCCGGACTCGGCCGAGTGGCATCGGAGGGCCTCGCAATCGCTCATCGCTGGTGTCACCGGAACTGTTCGATACTTCGCTCCCTTTCCGCTCTACTTCGCCGGCGGGCAGGGATCTCGCGCCGTCGATATCGATGGCAACGACTACATCGATTGCTTCTTGTGCGGTGCCACCTTGTTGCTTGGTCACAGACCACCCGACGTTGAAGAAGCCATCAGGGCCAACCTTGAGACCGGGTCGCTGATTCTGAACCCGAAACTAGCTACCGAGGTCGCCGAGCAGTTGCAGAAGATGATTCCGGCCGCCGAACGTGTTCGTTTGGTGAACAGCGGCACCGAGGCCGTCATGACCGCCATGCGGTTCGCTCGCGCATTTACCGGACGTTCCAAGATCATCAAGTTTCACGGCACATATCACGGCATGAGCGATCAAGTCCTTTCTGGCCTTGATCGACGCGGCCACCGACTCGGTGCTGGAATTCCGTCCGAGACTGTCTCCCAAACCATCGGTTGCGATTTCGACAACCTCGACCAGGTGGCCGAACTGCTCGCAGGTGGCGACATCGCGGCCATGCTCGTGGATCCGACAATGCACCACGCTGGGCTGTTTGTCGGGGCCAAAGAGCATTACGAGGCTCTTCGCGACCTCGCTCACGAAGCGGGTGCGCTGTTGATTTTCGACGAAGTGATCAGCGGCTTTCGGATAGCCGCCGGCGGGGCGCAGGAGTACTTCGGGGTTGTTCCGGACCTGGCGGTGTTCGCCAAAGCTCTCGCGGTGGGTGAGAAGCTCGGCGCCATCGTCGGAAGAGCCGACATCATGGCTGTCGCCGATCCTTCGCGGACCACTCCAGGGCCATTCGCATTTCAAAGTGGCACCTGTAGCGACTCAACGAGCGCCCAAACCTCAGCGCTAGCGGCCATGCGCGGCTACGAAAAGCTGGGGATCGATGGCGGATACAACAAGATCGATGCTCTGGCCAAACGACTGGGCGAAGGTCTTCAGCAGCAGTTCACCGATCGAGGGTTTGCTTGTCAGTTCACTCAACTTGGTCCGATGGTCAGGTTGTTCCTGACTGATGGCCCGCTCAGCTACGCGCATTGCGAACGGCTCGACCGACGTCCGATAGACCTGTTCCACCTCGGCCTCATCACCGAAGGGGTTCTTACGATTCCGGGTTCGAACGACTTCTTCTTGTCGTTCGCCCACACCGTGGCCGACATTGATGAGATCGTCGCCGCGGCCGGTCGTGTTCTCGATTCATACAACTTTGTCGATGTCATGGCCCCAACAACAACCCCAGATGGAGCCAAGACATGACGATCCGCGAACCAATCATCCCCGCTGGCCAAGAGTTCAGCTACAACCGTCTGCACTTCGCCCCCGCGTTTCGCGTCGGTTCGACCGTGTATGTCTCTGGCGTTATTGGCCGAGGCGCCGACGGTGTGCCTGATGATCCCGCTGCCGAGTTTGCCCTCGCTTTCGAGATCATGGCTACGACTCTTGAGGCCGCCGGCGCCGCGATGAGCGACATCGTCGAACTCACCTCGTTCCACGTCGGCATGGACACCATCGGCGAGTTCGCCGCGGCCAAGGACGCTGCAATTGCAGAGCCCTACCCGGCCTGGACCGTTATCGGCTGTAGCTCGCTGATCGACCCCAAGGCCAGAGCCGAAGTCAAAGCGACAGCTGTCATTACTTCAGAGAAGTGAGTCCGAAGAAGTGAGAGCTGAGCAACGCTTGGATTGGTTCAGCCGGACCGCAATTGACGACGACATTACGTTGTTGGTCGAACCGTACGTGCACGAGTTGTTGCGATGCAACATTTGGCACGTTCGAGGTCGCGAGCGCGACCTGCTGGTCGACACCGGTGTTGGGGTTGCAGTCCTCAGCGAGGCAGCCACGGATCTATTCGATGCTTCGATCCTGGCTGTCGCCACCCACGCCCATATGGATCACTCGGGCGGGATGCACGAGTTCGAACAGCGGGCCATTCATAGTGCTGAGGTCGCGGCTCTGGCTACGGCCCAGGAGAATATGCGTCTAGATGTGGGCTCGTACGACGAGGCCACCCTCGTTGCCATTGCCCACATGGGCTACGACATCAGTGGTGGGCTTCTTACTGAGATCCCCCACGCTGGGTTTGATCCGGCGACTCATGAGCTCCAAGCCACGACCGCCACGATGGTGCTCGACGAGGGTGACGTCATCGATCTCGGCGATAGGGCGTTCGAGGTTCTGCACTTGCCTGGCCATTCACCGGGCAGCATCGGCCTGTACGACGCCAAGAGTCGGTTGTTGTTCAGCGGCGATGCTGTTTACGACGGCCCGCTCTTAGATGAGCTCGACGGCAGCGACGTCGAGCACTATGTCGCCACGATGATGCGGCTTATGGCCCTCGATGTCGAGGTTGTTCACGGTGGACACGGGTCGTCAATGGGCCCCAAACGGTTCAGAGAGATCGTGCAGCAGTACCTCGATCTCAGGGGCGCCGCATGAGCTCACCGGCGGTGCCTGACTCCAGCCCGAGCACAACCGCGCTGCACATGTGTCCGTTGTGCGAAGCTGGCTGCGGGTTGTCTGTCCAGCTTGTCGATGGTGAACCGTCGCTCATACGCGGCGATCGCGACGACGTATTCAGCCACGGATTTCTGTGCCCCAAGGGCACGGCGTTAAAGGCACTACAGAACGACCCTGACCGGCTTCGCAGACCACTCATCAAACGCGACGGTGCCTTCGTGGAGGTCGACTTCGTCGAGGCTTTCGCTGAGGTCGATCGGCTGTTCAAGCCTGTCGTCAGCGAGCACGGGCCACTCTCATGCGGGTTGGTCATCGGTAACCCGACAGTGCACCGGACGGGGCTCGTTCTCTACGCGTTGGACCTGGCGGCGGCCATTGGTTCGCCGAACGTGTTCTCCGCAGCGTCACTCGATCAGATGCCCAAACACCTTTCGGTTGGGCGAATGTTCGGCGACTTCTACTCGATCCCGGTGCCCGATATCGAACGGACTGATCTATTGGTCATTATCGGTGCCAACCCGATGGTCTCCAATGGGAGCATGTGGAGCGTCCCAGACTTTCGGGGCAAGGCCAAGGCGCTGCGAGCTCGGGGCGGCCGCATCGTAACTGTCGACCCGCGCTTTACCGAAACGTCCAAGGTCGCCGACCATCACCATCACATTCGCCCAGGTACTGATGCGATGTTCCTAGCGGCGATCGTCAGAGTCCTCTTTGACGAAGGTCTGGCCGACCCTGGACTTGTCGCCGAACACCTCGTCGGTGTCGATGCTGTGCGCAAGGCGGTCGAACCGTTCGACCTAGACGAAGTGTCGCGGCGGTGCGGAGTAGCAGCCGCCGACATGCGTTCGCTGGCCAGGCAACTGGCCTCGGCGCGGGCCGCAGCCGTGTACGGACGTTTGGGCACTTGCCTTCAGCAGCACGCAACCGTGACTAGCTGGCTGATCGATGTGATCAACATCCTCACTGGCAACTTGGATCAGCCGGGTGGCGCGATGTTCGCCAAACCGCCGGCGTTCGCGGCTAACACCGCAGGCCCGCCTGGTAGGGGTGAGGGTGTGTCGACGGGCAGCTATTCCTCGCGGGTGTCGGGTGCGCCTGAGGTGATGAACCAGTTCCCCATTGCGTGCCTGGCCGAGGAAATCGAAACTCCTGGCCAAGGCCAGATCCACGGTTTGGTCATGATCGCGTCGAATGTGGCGCTGTCGAGCCCTGATGGGCCTCGGGTAGAGCGAGCCCTCGCCAAGCTCGACGCGCTGGTGTGTCTCGACCCTTACCTCAACGAGACAACCAGACATGCTGATGTCATTATTCCAGGCCCCTCAGCGCTTGAAGAAGCACACTTCGACGTGTTCTTCGCCAACTTTGCCCACCGCAACGTTGCTCGGTACTCACCGCCGGCGATACCGAAACCACCTGGAGTCCCAGACGACTGGGAGACCATGGTGCGGCTCATCGGCATCTTCTCCGAGATGGGCCCAAAGGTCGACGTGGTGGCACTCGACGATGACCTGACCCGCAGATCGATCGAGTCCAGCGCCCCCGGACAAGGAGGCGACATCATGGAAGCGCTCGCTCCCCGGGTCGGGGCCGACCGGCGCATCGATCTCGGCCTCAGAACTGGTCCTTATGGCGACCTTCTTGGCCTCAACCCCGATGGGCTCTGCTTGGACAAGGTCATGGCCAAGCCTTCAGGAGTCGATCTCGGCCCGCTTGAGTCGCGTTTGCCAGAAATACTTCGGACTCCATCGGGCAAGGTCGAGTTGGCGCCTGCGGATTTCGTTGACGCGCTTTCTGGTGTGGTTGACGACATAAGTCGGGAGCAGCCGGAGTGTGTCCTCATCGGTCGACGCCACCTTCGTTCGAACAACAGTTGGATGCACAATCTGCCGATTCTTATGAAGGGCAAAGCCCGCTGCACGCTCCTCGTCCACCCCAACGACGCCAACAGTTGGAAACTAGTCGACGGTGGCGTAGCCAAGGTGACTGCGCTGTCAACAGATGCGGCTATCGCTGTCACCGTCGAGTTCGACGATGCGATGATGCCGGGAGTTGTGAGCCTCCCCCACGGGTGGGGTCACGATGGCAATGACACCAAGGCCAGCGTGGCGAGCCAGAATCCGGGCGTCAACTTCAACGTGTTGGCCGATCCCAACCGCCGTGATGCCCTGAGTGGTAACGCAGCCCTAAACGGCATTTCGGTCACCGTACGGATGGTTCGGCGCCCGTCGGACGAGTGACTACGATGCGGCTGAGTAGGTTCACCACCTTGGCAACGGGCCGGTTGGAGCGCCCGCTAACAGAAGGAGAAACAGTTGTTAGCCGATCGATACGGCCTCGAACTGAGCACAACGTCGGTTGAGGCGCGAGACGCATACGCTGAGGCGACCGACAAGATTCTGTCTGCCAACGCCGGAGTCGAGGCCAGCCTTGCGGTAGCAATCGAAGCCGATGCAGAGTTCGCTGTAGCCCACGCTGCCGAGGCTCGACAACATCAGAAGGTCGGCAGGCCCAAAGAGGCAAGAGCCGCGGCTCAATTGGCATCGGAGTTGGCTGTCGGCGCGACGAGGCGCGAACAGCAACACGTCGAGATCATCTCGCGCATGGTTAACGGCAAGGTTCCCGAGGCACTGAAACTCACCCACGAACATGTCGCCGAGTTCCCGCTGGACGCCCTTGCTTTGGCGCCGTCGTGCGGAGTTTTCGGTTCGATCGGGTTCAGCGGTCGCATCGACCGCGAAGCCGAACTGCTGGCTCTACTCGAGCCCTTGGCTCCCCACTACGGAAACGACTGGTGGTTCCAGACGGTTTACGCTTTCGCACTGTTGGAGACAGGAGACTGGGCAAAGGGCCGCGATTTGGCGGAGCAATCCCTGGCCCAGTATCGAGCTAATCCCAACGCAGCCCATACGTTGACCCACGCGCTCTATGAGTCCGGAGCAGACCAAGACATTTTGGAGTTCCTTGCCGGGTGGATGCCCGAGATGGACAGAGACGGCCTCCTGCACTGTCATCTCTCGTGGCATTTTGCTATGGCCGTGATGACCGACGGAGACCTAGAACGGGCGCGACAGATTGTGCTTGGCAACTGTCTTCCGGGCGTCACCTCAGGACCGGCGATCAATGCGTTTTCAGACTCTGCTTCGTTCCTTTGGCGTTCGGAACTGGCCGGAGCGCCTCGCGACATCGAGACCTGGAATCGACTGAGCGAAGCTAAGGGCGAACTCTTTCGTCGGCCCATTGTCTTCGTCGACGCTCATGTGGGATTGATCCACGCGGCCCTCGGCCAGACCGCCGAGATGCAGGCGTGCATCATCGAGCTACGAGAACTAGGCGAGAGTGGTCGGCTACCAGCCGGGTCCACAGCAGCTGAACTGACCGGGGCCTACGACGCGTTCGGGCGCGAGGCTTGGGGCGAGGCGGTCGACGTTCTCGAGCCAATGATGGGCGAGGTCGTCCGAATCGGCGGCAGTCGAGCGCAGCGCGACCTCGTCACAAACACGTTGCTCGCCGCCTATGTCAACGACGGCCGCGGCGATAAAGCTGCAGCGTTCTTGGCCGCGGTGCATGACCGTCAGCCGTCGCACGCAGTTGTTGGCCTGAACTAACCCAACCCACCGCCGGCGCTCTGGGTAGAGCGCGATTTACGGCGAGCCTTCCTAAGCCACCGAGCACCTAACTGTCGGCATTGACTTCTTTGGCGATGTCGAGGAGTTGCGCCAGACAGTCGAGCTGTTTATGAGGCGTGTCACCGGCGGGGCTAACTCGAATCGTGTCGACACCACAGTCGCGATACTGGCGCAGACGACGGGCAATCTCGACGGGCGGTCCGATCAGGTTGGTACCTAACCCGATTTCGATTGGAACCCGGGCTCGTGCTTCGTCTCGGTC
>JAADHX010000381.1:3022-6029 GCA_013151655.1 Actinomycetota bacterium | reverse complement strand
GCTTGGCTAACAACGGCGCGTCTTGCAGCCTGATACTGCGGCCACCGAGTCTGCATGTCGTCGAACAGGCCGCCTACTCGTTGCGCCATTTCATCGAATCGGAGGCGCATCTCGCCACCATCGATGCGACGATGTTCGCTGACTAAACCGTCAACCTTGAACGCGCCGGCATGGGGCACCTCGCGCTGTCCAACCTCGGGAGCCGCCAACAGCGCGGCCGCCTCGGCAACGTCGAACTCGAACTCGGCCAGATTGGAGTCTTTAGCTACGACGCCACCGACCCAGTCTTGGGCGGTGGCAAACCTCGAAACAACGTCGGGGGTCGAGCCAAGCGCCGAGTTCAATTCCTCGAAGCCTTCCTTGCCAAGAACATCTTTGATACGGCCCAGCAGCTCGGTAGCAGTGGACGGAACGGCGAGATCGAGCACACGCACACCAAGATCGTCGGCGAGGTAGGCGGTTACGCCTCGGCGAGTCCGCGCATCAATGTGCGACAGGGTGCCAGCCAAGTGTTCGTCGATCTCGGAGCGAACCCTTTGGATCCCATCGGCGACTCCGACTCTGTCACGTGCCGATCTGGCCGCGCGAGCCCGGGTGGCGTGAGCAACAGCTGCGGCCGAGTCGATCGACGCTACGAATAGACGGCCGAGTGCTCGGCTCATTCCCGAGTGCCCGAGGACCGGTTCGTCGTTGCCTTGAGCGGTTAGTGCGGCCAGGAGTCTGGTCGCGTCGTGGTCGTGTACACCTACTTCGTAGCCTTCGCCGTGCCTGTGCTCGGTTACCGCCCGCACCAGGGCCGCCAGCTTTTCTGGTACCGCCGCAGCGGTGGACAGTTCGGCCCGGCGATCGCCGTTGCCCCGGAGAACGGCCCAAGCCAGGTACTCGGCGCGGCTGACGTCGGCGGTCTCTGACGGATAGGGCCTCGACATCAGGTCTGCGAAGTCGCTCAGCTCGGCGGACACGTCCTGGCGATAGTCGGTACCGGTGACAGTCACGTCGACGCCAGCCGAAGTGGGCGAAAGCACAACCTCGAATGGTTGTTCGTTGGGCGCGAAATTGAACCCCCCGAACGCGAGGGAGCCATCTTCGGCCACTAGATCGGTTCGGTCACGAACCCGCCGCCGAGCTTCCTCGGCCGCCGCGTTCAG
Organism: Actinomycetota bacterium; assembly: GCA_013151655.1. Taxonomy (GTDB): domain Bacteria; phylum Actinomycetota; class Acidimicrobiia; order Acidimicrobiales; family Poriferisodalaceae; genus JAADHX01. Next base: position 4,881 of record JAADHX010000381.1, on the reverse strand, counting down.
TTCTGTGCGGACTTCCGACGCTTGACCGACCTCGCCAAGCTCTTGTAGTTCGTCGGCCAGGCTCCGCACCCTCGACACCATCTGGTCGGCGGCAAAGAAACTGGCGATCTCGGCCTCGTCGCTCGCCTCTCCGGCGCGCCTCACCACGGTTCCAAGTAGACGCCTAGCAGCCTCAACCAGCCGTTGGGTACGGCGGGCTCGCTGGTCGACCAGCTCGGAGCGGCGGGCACCGAATGTCTCGTTTAGGCGGTCTCGTAGTTCGACCATTCGATCGATTCGGTCGGGTTCTTCGCCGTAACGACTGTCGATCCGTTCGAGGTTGACGAGCAAACGCCCCAGCTCGGCGTCGCAGTCGTCCGGGCTTGTAGTGCCGACTACCGCAGCAGACATCGACTGCTCGAGCAGCGCGACCTCGGCGTCGAAGGCTTCGTCCGATTCAGAAGATCGCAACTCGCGCACGCGTCCATCGAGCTGGGCTCTGGCTCGGTTGGAACTAGCAGTGATATCCGCGATGCGGCGAACGATTCGCGTCCGTGCAGTTGGGTCTCCAGCATCTAGGGCTGACACCGCATCCACCACCGCTTCAAGGTCGCCCGTTACGGCCAGCACCTGTTCCATGGTGGCGTGCACATCGAGCGCGGTTTCAGCGGCCATACCCTCGACGACTAACGACTCGAGGCGCGTGTCGAAGTCGGCGAAGGCCCGATCGTCGTCGAGGACTTCAGCTGCTCTTTCGGCGAGCCCGTTGATGGCATCGTCGAGGTCAGAGGTCAGCTGAGCTACAGCCGTGTCGTCGATCTCGGGAACGTCGTTGAGTAGCGAAGCTTCGCCTCTGGCCCGACGTAGTAGCCCAAGGGCTTCGACCACATCGGTGGCCGAGGATGCCCGGCTCGCTTCGTCGACTGTCCGGCGCGAGTCGCGTTCGGCATCTTCGAGACGGGCCGCGGCCTCAGCTTGCAGCCGCCGAACTTTGGCGTACTCGTCGACCAACAGGCCCGCCGTGCTTACGATGTCGCGCAAGCCGCCGCGTAGCTCTTCGGCCTCGGGGTCGGCCATCCACAGGTGGGTGTCCAGTGCTCGCCTGGCGGCAACGATTATGGCTTCCCAGGTGCGTTCGGATGGGTCGACATCGTCGGCCAGTTGGCCCACGTCGTAGGAGTCGCCCAAGCCAGCTACTAGATCGGCGTTGCCAACTCGGGCAACCCAGGTGTCGTCGGTCGAGGCCTCGCCGTCGGCGAACTCGGCATCGACGAACGGTGTGTCCCACCATTGGATGGGATGAACGCGTGACAGCTCGGCATCGTCGGGACCACCCCTGAACAGCATCATTTGGCCATCGGCGAACATTGCGAATCCGTGGCACGGGATGAGTTGCGCGATCTCGCGTCGCACCAGGTTGTAGGGAGCTAACAGGTACTCGCCGCTATCGCGGTGGTGGAAGACGTAGAGCAGGTCTTCACCGTTTGGTGCCGCGACAACTTCTTCGAACACCATTCCGTCGCTGGAAACGTCGAACAGTCGCGTCCCGGTGGTAGCCAAGTGATAACCACCGGGGAAAACCACACCGTCGCCGCCAGGCAGAACGCGCGCGGCATCACCGAGAGCGTCGACCCTGGTTCCGCTGCGTGTACGACGACCGAATAGGTAGAAGCGAGGTGCCTCGGAGTAGAGCTCGACGCTGATAGCCAGCTCTTCTCCGAACTCGGCGTAAGAAACTCCGACGTCTGCTAACGACTGACCAGGCACCTCGACCGGTTCGTCGGTTTCGACTCGTCCGCCCGGCGTGCCATCTACGATGCGGAGCTGAAGGCGTCCGCCGCGGAACCCGACGAACACTTCGTCAAGAACCGACACTGTCG
>JAADHX010000381.1:0-2994 GCA_013151655.1 Actinomycetota bacterium | reverse complement strand
CTCGCGGGTGCTCCGCACCCAAGTCATGTCGTGGGAGTCTGGCCACGTGTAGTCGCGGTCGCCTCTGGCATCGACGAACGACACTGTCCCATCGATGGCCACGGTCCAGCGAAGAACTACGAGGTCATCGACTCGTTCGCCGATTCGGAATGCCGCCAGCAGCTGGTTAGGCCCGCGGCGCAGATCTGAGAACCGGGCTTTGCCATAAAATCGGTGGAGTTTGTCGAACTCTTCACGAAACGCGGGCTCGGCGAGGAAGTTCCGCTCATCGTCGGAGCCAATCGGAGCAAGCTCGTCATCGGCGCCACGTTCGTATAGCCCAAAGACATGTTCGGGCGTCAGCTGGGCTAGTTCTGGTGAGACCTGATAGCCGAGCATCAGCATGTCGCCGACACGGACTACGTCGCGAGGTTTGCACGCGAGGTCGGTGCGCAGCCTGTCTGATCCGGCCAGCCGTAACTGTGTGCTGCCGAACGACTCGGTTCGTAGACGGTCGAGCGATGTTGCGGCCTCGAGCGTGTCGCGGACGCGGCCGCGCAAGCGGCGCCTCAGCAGGTCGTAGTTGCCGCCTGCTGGGTTGCCGGTGTCAGCGCTTGTCTGACCCGCGGAGGCGTCGCCAGTATCGGTCATTGAGTGGCTCAGCGATCGTCGCCGTCGAGAAGTTCGCCGACGGGTCGGTCGCCCAAGCCACCAGCCTCGATGGCTTCTCGCAGTGTGGCAACCAGATCGTTTCCACCAGATCCAAGCCGGCCGCCGATTCTCGACACGAGGTCGGCGATGGTCAGATCGCGGATGCCGGCTGCGCCGATTCCGCCAAGGCCGTCAGCGACATCGGAGATTAGGTTCGAGTCACCTTCGAGGTATGGCCGAAGCATCCGGCGGCCAGCGTCGCTGCTGCCCACGAATCCATCGATAGCTTGGCCGTGGCCCGCAGCCGACAAGATGCGCTCGACAATGCCCTCGTCGGAAACGATCGTCATGTCGGCGTTCGACAACGACTCGCCCAAAGCAGCCGCGGCCGACTTGGCCACATCGGCCTTGGCACTGATGGCGGCAAGTTCGACTTCTCGGTTTACGTCGAGCCGGAGACGGAACTCCTCGTGGTCTTGCCCGGCTGCGGTCATGGCACCGACACCCTCGGACTTGGCTTTCAGACCTTCGCCCTCGCCCTCGAGTCGCGCCTTGGTGGCGTCGCCCTCGGCCATCCCGACTTCGCGCAACGCCTCGGCATCAGCCTTTTTGACCTCGACTTCGGCGAGACCTGTGGCTCGAATGGCATCGGCACGTTCCCGTTCGACTTGGACTTCGGCGAGGCCCTCGGCCGCCGATACAGCCTGGGTGCCTTCGGCACGGCGTTTCGATGCCTGCATTTCTTGGCTGGCAGCGTCGGCTTCGGCGCGGGCAAGGGTGGTGAGACGTTCGGCCTCGGATCCCGCAGCCTGCTTGGCCGCGTCGGCTTCCTTGACTCTCGCTATGAAGGCAGCCTCGGCTAGACCTTCGGCCTGCTTAACCTCGGAGGTTGCTTGGCGTTGTGCCTCTTCGACGACTCGAAGGGTGGCGATCTCTTCTTCTTTCTCGGCCACCCCAAGGTCGGCTTCGACGCGGCCCCGAGTCAACTCGGCGAGAGCGCGCTCGCTGGTTTCTTTCTCCTTGGCCGCCTCGGCAACAGCAGTTTCGCGCCCGACCTCGGCCAGGGCTCGATCGCGCTCGATCTCTTCTGTTTGCACGGCAATGACCCGTTGCCTGTTGGCGTCTGCGAGTGCGATCTCTCGATCCTTATTCTGGTCGGCAACCCCTACGCCTTCTTCGGCGGCTATACGTGCTTCCTCGGCAATGCGGACTGCCTCAGCTTCGACCTGTTTGGCCTCGGCATCGGATCTGGCCTGAACGGTCCGAATCTCTTGTTGTTGGCGCGCCAGGGCTTCAGCCCGGTCGCGGTCCATCTCGAACACTGCCTTGTCGGCATCTGTGGTGCGGCGTGTTGTTTCTTCGCGCTCACGCTCTTGGGCGTCGTTGGTGCGAATGTGCTGTTCGACCGTGCGCTCGGTGATCTTGCGAATGCCGTCGGCATCGAGGATGTTAGTCGGATCGAGCTCTTCGATAGCTGTCTGTTCGAGGTAGTCGATGGCTACATCTTCGAGCACATATCCGTTTAGGTCTTGGCCGATGATGCCAATGATCACGTCCTTGAACTGTTGGCGTGAGGTGTAGAGATCCTCAAAGTCGAACTCCTTGCCAGCCGACTTGAGGGCCTCGGAGAACTTGGCCGCGAACAACTCGCGAAGGGTGTTGAGGTCGGATGCTCGAACGGTGCCGACCTGCTGGGCTACTCGAATTACGGCTTCTTCGGTTTTGTCGACCTTGACGTAGAAGTCGACGGAGATATCGGCACGAACGTTGTCCTTGCAGACCAGACCATCCTTGCCTCGGCGGTCGACCTGAATGTTCTTCACCGAGATATCCATTACCTCGGCCTTGTGAATGACCGGGATTACCACCTGGCCGGTGAAGGTGACGACAACTTCTTTCCACTTCGAGACAACTAACGCCTGGCCTTGAGGCACCTTGCGGAATAGCCGCGTCACCAGAAGGCCAAACCCGATTGCCACGACCGCGACGATGACGATCACGACACCCACCGCTGTTAGAAGTCCGCTCATTATCAGTTGTCTCCCTTGTTGCCGAATAGTTCGTCATCGTTCGTCACGCCGTACGCAGCCGTGTCGGAATTCCATGACATAAGTCGAATTGTGTCGCCAGGGCCAAGCCCAAGTTCGTTGCCGTCGCGCACGTCGATGCGCGACATCGAGCCGTCGTCCCAGATGGCGTCGGCGTAGCCGAAGCCGGCATCTACTCGACCTGAGCGAACCGTGGCCTCTCGGCCAACCAGCTCGGTCGCACTAGGGGCGGTTGCAGTCTCCATCAGGCGCCCGAGAGGTCGGGCCAGCCTTGAGCCGAAGAACAATGCAGCCGCAAGGGCCACGACGAACACGG
>JAADHX010000093.1 GCA_013151655.1 Actinomycetota bacterium | reverse complement strand
TATCCCATACCGGGCCGCCGATGCAGTAGCCCAGAGCTTCCTCATAAGCCATCACAAACTCATAATCAGAAGCGTCGCAGATATCGCCCCTGGCTTGCATCAACCATTTGAATCCAGTGAGGGTCTTGGCAAACCTAGCGTCGTAGTTACTCGCGATCTGTTCAAGAAGGCGGCTCGAAACAATGGTGTTGAGCACCAATGCCCGACGGCCAAGGTCCGATCGGCTTAGGAGGTGCTCGGCCAACAAGCAGCCGAGTTCGTCGCCTGTCAGCAGTCGCCAAGCTGCGCCATGGGGCACCGCTACGGCGAGACGGTCGGCGTCGGGGTCATTCGCCATCGCCACATCGGCGCCGACTTCGGTGGCGAGGGCGAACAGCCCATCAAGCACACCCGTCTCTTCAGGGTTAGGGAACGGAGTTGTCGCAAAGTCGGGGTCGGGCGCACCTTGACTGGCGACAACGAACGGAGCATCGAACCCGGCCGCCTCGAACGCGCTGACAAGGGTTCTGGTCCCGACTCCGTGCAGGGCGGTGTACGCAACCCTTGAACTGCGTTCAGAGTTCGGATCGAGCAGCGACACGGCTGCCTGCAAGTACGACTCGATTAGCGATTCGGCCGCTACTTCAATGTTGGCGTGGTCGAGTGGCGCGAGATCGTCTTCGCCAAGGAGGTGAGTTGTCGATATGAGGGCGCTGATGTCGGAATCGGTAGGCGCCACAATCTGGGCGCCCCCTTGCCAGTACACCTTGTAGCCGTTGTCGGTTCTTGGGTTGTGGCTGGCAGTAACCATCACCCCAGCCGCGGCGTCGAGGTAGCGCACGGCGTAGGCCAACACCGGTGTTGGCAGAGGCCGTGGCAATAGCGTTACCGCCATGCCGGCTTTGGCCATCACTCTGGCCGTATCCTCGGCGAAGTCGCGGCTCTTGTGCCTGGCGTCGTAGCCGACCACGACCCTCGAATCGCCCTCGGGGTGGCGGGTTTCGATGAGCTCTGAAATCGCCGAAGCCACGACCCGAACCAAAACGCGATTCATCGCACCAGGGCCCGCACCCAACGGGCCTCGCAGCCCGGCCGTGCCGAACTGAAGAGGCGCCGAAAAAGCCTCGACTAGTTCAGGGCCGCCAGCCTCGATCATGGCCCGCACCTGAATACGCGTTTCGGGATCGGGATCGGCGTCGAACCACGCCGAAGCCAACACCGCAGCATCGGGCTCGCCCATTGAGGTCATGGCGACAACTTAGCTTGGAGCCGCCCACGACACGGTGAGTTCGTCGCCATCCAGCCCAACCGTAATCGCCGACCCGTCGGCCACGTCCCCAGCCAGAAGCGATCGTCCGATCCGAGTTTCGAGCTGATGTTGTAAGAATCGGCGCAACGGACGCGCTCCGTAGACGGGATCGAAGCCTTGTTCGGCGATGTGACGCTGGGCTTCAGACGTGAGGGCGAGAGTGAGGTCGCGTTCAGCGAGTCGATCTTGTAGGTCGCCAACCAACAAACCGACGATTTGTTCGATTTCGTCGAGTTTCAGCGGCTTGAACAACACAACATCGTCAAGTCGATTCAAGAACTCAGGCCGGAAGTGGCGTCGAAGATCGCCCATCACAGCATCGCGGGCGCTCTCGACAATCTCGCCATCGTCGGTAACCCCGGCGAGTAGGTGGTGCGAGCCGATGTTCGAGGTGAGAATCACCACCGTGTTCCTGAAGTCGACAGTGCGACCTTGGGCATCGGTAAGCCTGCCATCGTCGAGGATTTGCAGCAAAGTGTTGAACACATCGGCGTGGGCCTTTTCGACCTCATCGAACAAGACCACCGAATACGGCCGACGGCGCACCGCTTCGGTCAGCTGCCCGCCATCGTCGTAGCCCACATACCCAGGCGGTGCTCCGACCAGTCGGCTAACCGTGTGGCGTTCTTGGTATTCGCTCATATCGATGCGGATCAGGCTGTCGGCGCTATCGAACAGCGCCGAGGCCAGAGTCTTGGCAAGCTCAGTTTTGCCGACGCCGGTTGGTCCCAGAAACAAGAAGCTGCCAATGGGCCGACGAGGGTCCTTGACCCCCGAGCGGGCTCTGATCACAGCATCGGCAACAAGCTGGACGGCCTCATCCTGACCAATGACGCTCTCGTGCAATATCTCGTCGAGCCTTAGAAGCTTGTGACGTTCGCTCTCAACCAACCGCGACACGGCGATGCCGGTCCATTGGGCCACAATGTGGGAGATCTCGTCGTCGGTAACTTCCTCGCGTAGCAACTGATTTTCGCCTTGGCGTTGAGTGAGCAGTTCCTCTTGTTCTCGTAGTCGTTGTGCGAGCTCGGGAAGCTCACCATGAATCAACCTGGCCGCGGCCGACAGGTCGTGTTCGCGTTCGGCCCGATCGGCGTCGGCCTTGGTGAGTTCGATTTGTTCGCGCAGGTTGTGAACCGCTCGAATGGCTTCGCGTTCAGTTTCCCATTGGGCCTGCATAGCGTCGGCGTCGCTGCGGATATCGGCGAGGTCGCGGCGCAGATCTTCGAGACGCTTGGCCGAAGCAGTATCGGTCTCGTTGGCTAAGGCCGCTTCTTCGATTTCCATTCGAGTTACGCGTCTGGTGATCTCGTCGAGATCGGTGGGCATCGAGTCAATTTCGGTGCGCAACATGGCACAAGCTTCGTCTACCAAGTCGATCGCCTTATCTGGCAGGAAACGATCGGCGATGTAGCGATCACTGAGAGAAACTGCCGCCACCAGAGCGGCATCTTGAATCTTGACGCCATGAAAGACCTCGAACCGTTCGCGAAGACCGCGCAGGATCGAGATCGCGTCCTCTGTGGTTGGTTCGTCGATCGTTACTGGTTGGAAGCGTCGCTCGAGCGCTGCATCTTTTTCGATGTACTTGCGGTATTCGTCGAGCGTTGTGGCCCCAATTAGGTGCAGCTCACCCCTAGCCAACATGGGCTTGAGCAGGTTGCCTGCATCCATTGCGCCCTCCGACGCTCCCGCCCCGACGACGGTGTGAAGTTCGTCGA
>JAADHX010000190.1 GCA_013151655.1 Actinomycetota bacterium | reverse complement strand
ATCCGGCGACCCCACCACTCTCGGTGCACTCCTGACCGCCCTGCAGCGAACTGATGGGTTCCTCGGCTACATCCCCGGAACGAGGACGTTTGCCAACGATCAATGGGTAGGGACGCTCGACGACGACACGTTCGTGGTTCGCACCGATCGCACCATTGATGTCTACGACCTCGAAACCAGAACTCTTACTGGTTCCTGGCCAGCGCCGACCTGGCTCCCCGGACTCGGGCCGTATCTGTTCGGGTCGGCCGAGGGTGGCAGCTTCGCCACAGTGGCGCGCCGTCTCTCGCCAAACGGGATTGCAATTGGAGGCACCGTCGTGTTGATGGTGACCGCGGATGCTCCCGAGCCTGTCGCACTCGAACTGGACGATCTCATCCCGACCGCGGTGGGAGTTGGCAGCAACGGCTCGATCGTCGTGGGTGAATCTGGGGGCGAGATCATCGTGTATGAGGATGCGGACCCTGACCGCGGTCGGACGGTTGGTCGGCATCCGTTCGCTCCACTCTCTGTTGCGCTCAGTCCTGATGGACGACTTGCGGCGGCAAGTGATTCCTGGGGGAACATCACGCTGTGGGACGTCGAGTCTGCGTCGGCTCGCTGGAGTTGGACTACTGGGGGACAGGAGTCGTGGATCGCAAGTGCGGGGACCATCGATATGGGTTCGGACCCCGATGGCGCGCCGCTCGTGGCCGGAATGGTCGAGGGTCCACCGGCGGCGAGCGCCCGTCCCGCGGTGGGAGGCGTGCCAGGTGAGCTACGATTCAGCGACGACGGACGCACCGTTTACTCGGCGATCTCAGGTCTGATCGCCTTCGACGTTGACTCGGGTGCTCAGAAGTGGCAGGTGCCCGGCCGAATTCAGTTCCAGTTCGATGAGCTGCCCGATGGGCGCGTGCTCTGGCACAACCAGATCATTGAGGACGGCGTCGTGACCGAGGAGATCGACGGGTTGTTCACCACCTCTAGGACTGCATCGACGCCGGACGGATCTCAGACAATCGCTTTGCTTCAGGAAGGCATCCGCATCATCTCCGCGACGGGCGACCAACTAATCGCTTCTGCGATTCCCCGTATGGGTCACAACTTCGCGACGTTGAACGATGACGGCTCCGTGGTCGCTAGCTTCTCCGAGTTCGAAGGTGACGTCGTCGTGTCTTCCAGCGTACGCGACGTTCGCAGCGGGGACCAGATCGAGCTTCCACCGTCGACGCGTTCGGCGTTCACGAAAAGCGGCGAACTTGTCTCCACTCCGCTCGATGCCGCAGCGGAACGCCCGACGATTGTCGATTTCGAGACGGGAGTGCTGCTCGGCACGCTGCCAGAGGGCATCAGTTGGGGCGCCGTCCAAGTCAGCCCAGACGGAGCGCTGGTGTCGGTGTATCCACCGACACCCAGTGCCGGAAGGGAGCTCAGTTCCGCGGTCGGGATCTATGACCTTCAGTCCGACGAGCCACCCGTTATTCTCGACGAAAAGTTGCCGCAAGCCGAGGTTCCACCGTTCTGGATGGACTTCAGCCCGGATGGGCAACTGTTGGCTATCGCCAACAAAGGTGCCGCTGTGATCGTCAAGACCGAGACGTGGGAAACCGTAAAGCTTCTGGCCCCGCCGGAGGATGATGGCTATGTCGAGGTCGCGTTCACCCCCGATGGGCTAAGTCTCGGCCTCGTCGCGGAACGTGGCCGACTCGAGATCTACGACATCGGCGGTGACGAATTGAAGACTGTGGTGTCCGGAACCGTTGCAGCCCTCGGTATCAACAACATGAGCGGCCTGGCGTTCACTACAGATGGGCAATACGCGTTGATCGCGGGCAACGGCGCCAACCTCGTGCACCTGGCCACAGGCCAACTAGTCGGCGCACCGTTCGAGACCTCTAAGTTGGTTAGCGGTGCGTCAGCGGCCGCCGATGGAAGGGCGTTGGTCACTGGGACAGAGGACTACTTGCTTGTGTGGGATCTGACCTTCAATGATTGGCCAGATCTGGCGTGTCGCGCCGCAGGTCGCAATATGACACTCGACGAATGGGAGCAGTTCGGGTGGCCGGGCGAGCCATATCGAGCGACCTGCAGCGAGTGGCCGGCTGCCACTGACGCCGAACAATGACCGTGGTCAATCGTGATGGGATCTCGCCGGGGAGAGGCTTGACCGAGGTCGTCTTGCGGTCCGGCAGGAAGGTCCGTTGGCGGCGCCGAAGTTTTCGAGCGATGGAGCGCGAAACCCGAATCTTGACAAATATCGTTGGAATTGTGTGGAATCGACGAAATCGGGTTAGCTTTGTGGGGTAAGTCCGACTATGAAGATGGGCGCTATCTCTTCTCATGCTCAATCCCACCACCTTCCCCCACCCGCCCGATGGCGACCCCGAGCCTGCGCCAAACCGCCGCTTCGGTGGTTTAAGCAGCCGTCGAGTTCACCTGGCGAAGACGATCACGTGGCGCGTAATCGCGACATTCACGACCGTGGTGATCTCCTATTGGGTTACCGGGAGTCTGGCCGTCGGAGCAACGATCGGTGGCATCGAAGCCACCGCGAAAATGGCCCTTTATTACGGCCACGAACGTGCGTGGGCTCGACTGGTGCCAGCGGTCGGCTAACGCCCCCAGGGCGTGCCCCACTTGCCCGCCGAGTGGATGTTTCTCGAGCCTGACGGCACGGCGACCGCTACTAACTTCGTTGGTAACCGTATGGAGATCGAGTTCAACCTCGACTTCGTCGGTCCGCGAAGCGTTGTGCCAGACACGGTGCCGCTGCTCAGTTGAACGAGGCCGCGGGAGGCCCGTCCGCCGTACTGCCTGCCCGATTCTTTCGTCTCAAGTACGAGCGTTGCGCGGTCGATGATGTTTTGTGCGCTGTTCCTCCTGCCCTGTGCTCAGTGCCGGGCGAGTGGCGTTGGTGGCTCTGGTGATCGTCGTGACGGCCTGCGGTGCCACCGAGTCGACGTCGAAGCCTGCGTCTGCACCGACGCCAGTCACCTCGACTCCGGCAGTTGTCTCTGAACCGTCGACGTCGAGTCCTACGT